>JAJFVM010000091.1 GCA_021371805.1 bacterium | reverse complement strand
ATTTTGCAATAATTGATTTACCGTATAACTTTAGTGATCTGACTTTAGAATCAATAAAGCTTTCCAATTCTTTAATTTTTGTATCACTTCCCATGTACTCATGTGCTTTAAAGTTGTCCAAATTTAAAATAAATGCACCTTTGAAAGCACTGAATAAGTTAAGCATAATAAATAATCCTTATAATTTCGCCTCTATTTCAAAAAATAATTTTGAAGATATTTCCAAGTATCCTGTTTCGCTGGAAATTCCCTATATTGATCCTAAAAACAAGGAATTTATTAATTTTAACAATATGCAAACAGAGTTTGTCGACATGGGACAGGAGATAAAAAAATTAATTAATACATATTTAATAATATGATTGATGATCAAAATCTATACACAATAAAAGAAGCTGCTGAGCTTATCGGAATAAGCGAATCGGAAATCATTAATCTTATAATGCAAAAGCAATTAACTGCTATCCGTATAGGAAAAGCAGTAAGAATTAAAGAAAAAGACCTTGACAAATTTCTTGATATGTTTGTAGGAAATCAGGATACCAAGCAGAAAGACAACGAATCAAAAGATTCGGGTTTTATGCTTTATTCTGCGGAACAGGTTGCAAAAATTCTGCAGCTGTCAGTTGACAATATCTGGAATTTACTGAAAAACGGCAAACTTAAAGGTTTTAAAATCAGAGAAGGCAGAAGTTCGTGGAGAATCACTTCAGATAATCTGAAGGAGTTTATCGAAGCAAGAACAAAAAATCTTATTTAAATTTTAACAATTTTGAGAAGGACAATTAAGTGTCCGGCAATTTTAAAGAGAACAACAGATTAAAATGGTGGGAAAAGTTGATAATCACAATGATTGTTATTCTTGTTCTTATAATAATTTTTTTAATTTTCAATGAAAAAATCATTGAAGCAGTTCAGGGATTCAAATCCTGGTACAACAAAGGTTAATCAATCTTAATGTCCTAAGGAGGTGTAATAATGGCTAGATTCTTTAAACTAATATTTTCTTTTGTTGGTTTAGGTTCAACAGTAAGGTGGTAATTCATGATTGTTTGTCGAAATGCAGGTTTGCTGATATTCACATAAGAAAGGGGGTTAACTGAAATGGCTAGATTCTTTAAACTAATATTTTCTTTTGTTGGTTTAGGTTCAACAGTAAGATGGTAGAAAAATATAATAATTAATATATAAATTTATTAACTAATATATTAATTATTTAATGTTTATTTGCTATAATTTCATTTATTTTTGTAAAAGGAAATATTGGTGAAAAATAATAGTAAAAGGTTTTTACTGACTTACATATTCACTATATTTCTGTTAGGCTTATCGCTATCGTCTTATCTTATTATTAGGTTTAAAAATATTTCTGTTCTTGGAGCGGTACTGTTTGGCATTTTAATATTTGCAGCCGATAATTTTTCGGTACCGCTTCCAAAGACAGGTTTTGTTTCAGTTAATTTTGGTATTTCTCTTGCTTCACTAATATTATTTGGCCCCTCGACTGCTATAATAGTTACCTTTATTTCATCTATCAGTTTAAGAGATATTTTTAAAAAGGAACCCTATTATAAGCATTTTTTTAACAGCGGACAGTATCTGATTTCCATAGGTGTTACCAGTTGGGTATTTGAAGTAATGTATTCAAGAGAACTGGATAATATTTTTATTCCGAAACATATAGGAATAATTTTTTTAGCTGCGATCATCTTTTTTTTTGTAAACACATTTTTAACTGCTTCGGTAATATCAATCAGCAAAAATATTAAAATCTTTAACGTATGGGTTTTTAACTTTGCATGGCTACTACCATTTCATATTTTTTTAGTTGTGATGTCTATTGCTATTTCATTTCTTTATAAAGCCTATGGACCATTTACTTTACTTCTTACTTTAATGCCTCTTGTTATAGCACAGTATACTTACATGCTGAGAACCAATGAGAGGAAAGCATTGCTAAACAGCATCATGCATATCGTGAAAATAGTTGAGGCAAAAGATGTTTATACTGCAGGCCATTCTGTCAGAGTAGCGGAATATTCTGAAAAAATTGCCAGGAAATTAAAATTAAATGAATATGATATTGAAATACTTAAAAATATTGCGAATCTTCATGATATAGGGAAAATCCAGATTGACCTATCTATCTTAAACAAAACAGAAAAATTAACTAATGAGGATTGGTTTGAAATTAAGAAACATCCTGTTGTCGGTTTTGAAATAGTTAGGGAAATAACGTTTCTGAAAGATAACGCAGATGCGGTTCTTTATCATCATGAAAGATATGACGGAAGCGGTTATCCGTTCGGAATAAGCAATGAAAAGATTCCGTTATTTGCTAAAATAATAAGTGTAGCTGATTCATATGATGCAATGACAACCGACAGACCTTACAGAAAAGCATTGAATATCAATGAAGCAATAGAAGAACTTGAATGCAATATAGATAAGCAATTTGATAGAAAGGTTTGCTCAAAGATGCTGGAGATATTATTTGAAGAGTTAAATGCTATGCAAATCCAGACATGACTTATATTTTATGACCGGGATTAAGTCCTTTTTAAGCAGATTTTATTTCCTTAAGAAATCTCTTTTTCCAGACAAGACTTCTAAAAACCAGTTTAAAAAATTTTATCGTATCTTTTACTGGATTTACATGACTTTTAAATTCGTCAAGATGGTATATTGTTTTTATTGGAATATTTTTTATATAATAATTCATCCATCCTGCCTTAAGCAGAATTTCCGGCTCCGTATCGAAGTTTTTAGTTTCAAGCTTGATATTTTTCAGTACCTTTAAGTTCAAAAATCTGTATCCGGATTGAACATCGGCAATTTTTTTCCCGGCAATACCTGATATAATCCACGAAGTAAAATAATTTACGAATCGTCTTATAAAAGGCATTTCCCTGGTATTGTTAAATCTGCTTCCCACTATTAAATCCGGATTGTATTTTTCGATCTCATCCAAAAAATTTTGGATTTCTTCAACATCATGTTGTCCGTCGGCGTCAATTGTGATAGCTCCGGAATAATTTTTATGAACTATATAATTAAATCCTGTTTTTAAAGCTTCACCTTTTCCCTGATTAATATCATGATTAATAACTGTCAGTTTGCCGGCACAGTTTGAATTCAATTTCTGAAGGACTTCAACAGTGTTATCG
>JAJFVM010000089.1 GCA_021371805.1 bacterium | reverse complement strand
TTAATTCAAAAGACGGGTTTGAATCTTATGTTTTTGTTGCTGCCTTTTTAAAATTAAATATTTGAATTATTATTGCTATAAGTTGAATGTAGGAGACTATAAGCCTCTGAACCCAGTATCGCAGTTGATAAAAGCAGGAATATTGGTAAGAATTTTAATGGAATTAACAAATATTTTATTCAGGATCCAGAGTACGGGATTTATTTTAATCATGAAGTTAAACTATTATGAGCCTGAGTTTAAAGAGCCTGAACTGGAAAAAACTGCCAATGAGCTTTACTATCCTTCATATCTTTCATTTAAATCGGCTTTATCAAGGTACGGCATTTTAAGCCAGATTCCGTACGATCTAACTTTTGCAACTTTCAGGAAGTCAAAAAGGCTCTTATTGATGGACAGAGAAATAGAATACAGACAGCTTAAGAAAGATTACTTTTTTGGGTATACATTGGATAACGGAATCTATATTGCCGAACCGGAAAAGGCACTGCTTGATCAGCTTTACATGATAAGCAGGGGGAAAGCATCAAACGATATTTTTCTCTCTTTATTTCCCTGGAAATAGCTGTCAAAATGAATATATGTCCGGACTTCAGACCATATGTAGTTATTTAATATTTAAAATATTTTAACTAACTGAAATTTAATTTACTATTTAATACGCTAAATAATAAATTACTGAAATAGAATAATATTTATCAGATTTTAAAAAAATCTGATATCATATCAATAATTATTACCAGGTTGTTTTTTAATTATTATTTTCTATTTATAAAATTTAATTCATAGGAGTAGTTATGTGCGGGATTATTGCATACATTGGAGATAAAAATTGCAAGGATATCATAATTAATGGCCTAAAAAGGCTTGAATATAGAGGGTATGATTCTGCAGGAATAGCAATTTTAATACCCGATAATGAAAGTGATAAAGATAATACCCGGAATAAAATTGTGGTTTTAAAACAGGCCGGCAAAATAAAGGACCTGGAAGAATCCATGAAAAATCTGGATTTCGACAGCCATATAGGAATAGGTCATACAAGATGGGCAACTCATGGAGCTCCGACTCAGATAAATGCACACCCTCACACGGATTGCACAGGTAAAATTGCAGTTGTTCACAATGGTATTATTGAAAATTATGCTGAAATAAAGGAAGAACTTATTAAAAAGGGCCATAAATTCATCTCCGAAACCGATACCGAGGTGCTGCCTCATCTGCTTGAAGAATATAATAACGGCAGTCCGCTTGAAGCCATGCAAAAACTTCTAAAGAAAATAAAAGGTTCAGGGGCGATAGTAGCATTAAATAGTGATTTCCCGGATGAGATTATAGGAGCAAGACTTGCAAGTCCTTTGATAGTTGGTGTCGGCAGAGATGGTAATTTTCTGGCATCCGACATACCTGCCGTCCTCGAACATACAAGAAACTTCATAATAATCAACGATTTTGAGACAATAAGAATTAAAAAAGATAAAGTTGAAATTTTTGATTTGGATGGAAAGTTGATTAAGAGAGATCCATTCAAGGTAAATTGGTCCATTACAAGTGCCGAGAAATCAGGTTATGAGGATTTTATGCAAAAAGAAATATTTGAGCAGCCTTTCGGGATTAAAGAGACCATGAGAGGAAGACTTATTGATGGGGATCTGCTGTTTGAGGAACTGAACATGACAGAAGACCAGATCAGGAATTTAAATAAAATTCAGATTATTGCATGCGGAACCTCTTCTCATGCCGCAATGCTTGGCAAACAGCTGATAGAAAGATGGGCAAGAATTCCTGTCGAAGTGGAAGTTTCGTCGGAGTACAGATATAAAAATCCCATAGTTGAAGAAAATTGTCTGTTTATAGCAATTACCCAATCCGGAGAAACAATAGACACGCTGGCAGCCATAAGAGAAGCCAAATCAAAGGGAGCGAAAATTGTGGCAATTACAAATGTTGTCGGTAGTACTGTTGCAAGAGAATCCGATTCTGTTATATATACTCACGCAGGTCCGGAGATCGGTGTATGTGCGACTAAAACTTTTACTGCTCAAATTATAGTGATGTATCTGATGGCCCTGTATTTTGGAAAAGTAACCGGCAATCTCAGTAAAGACCAATACGAAAAAATAGTTGAAGAGATCAAATTTATTCCCAATAAAATACAGCTGATATTAAACGATGCGGAAAAAATAAAAAAAATTGCCGATCATATTTATAAATACAGAACTTTTTTGTTTCTTGGCAGGATATTCGGCCTGCCTGTAGCCCTTGAAGGTGCCTTGAAATTAAAAGAAATTTCTTATATTCATGCTGAAGGATATGCAGGTGGGGAAATGAAACACGGTCCTATAGCTTTGACAGACACAAATACGACGGTTGTAGGTATTGTTCCTAAGGATTTTGTTTATGAAAAAATGCTGAGCAACATTGAAGAGGTTAAAGCAAGACATGCCACTATTCTTGCCATAGCTACAGAAGGTGATACTGAGATACAGAAATATTCAAACTATACCTTTTATGTTCCTTCGTCAATCGAGGAATTATATGGAATTTTAACGATCATTCCTCTTCAGCTTCTTTCGTATTATATCGCAAAGAATCTGGGAAGAAATGTTGATCAGCCGAGAAATTTAGCAAAAAGTGTAACGGTAGAGTAAAAACTTTGAAAATTTTTGGAATAGGGACAGATATTATTGAAGTGCATAGGGTAAAAAATGCAATAGAAAAACATCCCCGTTTTTTAGAAAAAATTTATACCTGTAAAGAAATATCATATTGTCAGTCAAAAAAGGAAAATAAGTATCAAAGTTTTGCTTCAAGGTTTGCTGCAAAGGAAGCAGTTGCCAAGAGCCTGCATCATGGATTAGGGAAGTATATTTTTTTCAGTGAGATAGAAATCTTAAATAATGAATTTGGCAGTCCCTATGTGGTTTTACATGGTAATTCCCACCTGTATTTTTTAATGAATGACCTTGAAGATATCAAAATTACCATGTCCTCTACCAGAGATTATGCCGTAGCTTACGCAGTTTCTCTTAAGAAATGAGATGTACCATAAAACTTTTAAATTAATTCTTCCACATATAAAAAACAGCTCAGTAATAAATAGAACTTATGATGGCTATCAATCAGGAATACAAACAATTTATGGACGACTAACAAACGATCTTGGGGTAAAAATTGAGCCTTATGTTTACCCAAACTGCTCCATCTAGTTTTTTGTCTGACCCATCCGCATTATCTACAAATATCCTTGCTTTATAGTTATATCCAAACTCGTCAAATCCATTAGGGATAGCAAAGATAGGAGACGCAAAACAAAGTGTAATCAAAACAACTACTGCAGATATCAGAGCAGTCTTAAAAAATATTTTCATTCTTTTAACCTCTCTATTTTTTAAACTTTTTCATTAAAATAAACAGATTTTCTCAAGCAGTCCATGTTCATACTCACTGACATTGTTTTCATAGGTTTTGCACATGGAAGAAATACTGTGCGCTAATAATTGCCGGTGTTTTAGGCCCTGGTTAATGAATGTTTGACCAAAAAGATGGATTTTAAGCAA
>JAJFVM010000074.1 GCA_021371805.1 bacterium | reverse complement strand
AAAATTATAAAAATTGATAAAAAATCTTGAAATTCGAAATTAACAAAAAGTCATCATTATCTTCTTTTTACCTATTTGACATTTTGCTTTTTAGTCAATATAATCATATGCGTAAAAATGCATAAATGTCATAATACTAAGAGGTAGCAAAATGATTGAAAAAAAACAAGATTACTTCAGAGTCCCTATTACCATGCCCTCGGATATGGTTGCTTATCTTGAGGACCTTGGTATACAATGCAAAAAATCTGGCGGTCATAAAATAGCCAATACCATGATTGTAAGAGCTGCGGTTAAACTTATCATGGAAATAGATCCGGATATAACAGGAGTAAGATCGGAGGAAGAGCTTGAAGCCAGGTTCAAGAATGCCGCAAAGAGATACAAATAAAGCTAATTCATATTAAAATTTTTAACAATTCTGTTACTTAATTTTCTATTGTTTTCAACCTGTTTATATTATTATTTTATTTACTTATATTTTACGATTATCATATTTTAATATTTAACTGATATGGAAGAAATCAAAAAAGAACTCCTTATAATAGGAGCAGGACCTGCCGGGCTTGGTTCGGCCGTTTATGCCTATAGAGCAGGAATGGACTTTGCAATTATCGATAAAATTTCTGCAGGCGGCCAGATAATAACTACGGAACTTATCGAGAATTATCCGGGTTTTTATGAAAATTTATCAGGGTTCGACCTGATGCAGAAAATGATTGAACATGTAAAAAACTTTGGCGTAGAAGTGAAAGAATTTTGTGAAATAAAGGAGATTACGATCACGGAAAGAAAATCCAAAACAAAAAACAGCAAAACCGACAGAAAATATATATGTAAATCGGATGATATAAGGTTTTTGACAGATACTATAATACTGGCAACCGGTGCCGGCCCAAAAAAACTTGGTGCCAAAAATGAAGAAGACTTCGTAGGGAAAGGGATTTCTTTCTGTGCGACATGTGATGGGGCATTATATAGAGATATGGATGTTGCGGTAATAGGCGGAGGCAATGCGGCAATAGAGGAAGCCCTTTTTTTAACAAAATTCGCAAAAAGAGTATTTATAGTCCATAGAAGAGATGAATTGAGAGCTTCCAAAAGAATACAAGAAAGAGCTTTTTCGAATCCGAAAATCAGGTTTCTTTTGAGCAGTGAGATATTAAGTTTTGAAGGTAAGACAAAGCTAGAATATGTGGTTTTGAAAAACAATAAGTCAGATTCGGTCAAAAAAGTAAAAGTTTCAGGCGTATTTGAATATGTTGGAATTGTGCCCAATTCTAAAATTATGGCAGGTATGGTAGAAATGGACACCAATGGTTTTGTTTTGACTGATAAGAATTTGCAGACATCGGCACCAGGTATTTTTGCGGCTGGAGACGTTAGAGACACGCCGTTAAGGCAGGTCATAACTGCCGTAGCTGACGGTGCGCTTGCGGCAACTTCTGCTGAAAAATATATCGCAGGTATTTTTGTATAGATGGCGGATATTTTAAAATAATAAAAGTTTTAAATGAGGTTGATTTGACTTTAATCAAGAAAGGCGCAAAGGGATTAAAAATAGTAGATATACAAAGCAGGTTAAGATTGCTTGGTTTTGATCTTGGGAAAACCGAAATAGATGGCATATTCGGAGAGGAAACCGAAAATGCAATAAAGGAATTTCAGAAAAAAAGGTGTATTTCCGTTACCGGTGTTATTGATGATGAGTGTTGGCAGGAGCTTGTCGATGCAGGTTATAAAATAGGAGACAGGCTTCTTTATTTAAAAGAACCGCCTTTCAGGGGAGACGATGTAAAGACTCTACAATTTTGGCTTAAATCATTAGGCTTTTTCAAGCATAACGAGCATGGTATTTTTGATAAAAACACCAGCAAAGCACTTATCGAATTTCAGAAAAATATGAAACTCAGGATGGATGGTATATTTGGTGGGGAAACTCTTGAACATCTTATCGGCTTGAAGAGGATAATAAATGAGAAACAAAGCTCTAATTATCCTGTTTTTAAAAAAAGAAAAACCGAAAAGGAAAACCCTGCAAGAATAATAATAGATTTTGGTGAATTCCCTTCCGATATGAAGGATGAAATGCGAAAAATGCTAAGGCAAAAGATAGAAATCTGTTTCAATATTGTAAATTACTGTGTGGAATCACTAAAAAATGCAAATATTTCTGTGATTCTCACATCTGATAGACCGGGCAGCGTTTTGACGAAATTGTTTTCAAGAATAAAGAAGGCAAATAAGAGTAATGGCGACATGCTTGTAAGCATAAATATCGGATATGATGAAAATGAAGCCGAAAATATTTTTAAGTGTTATTATTTCCAAGGCATGAAATCTTTTTCAAGGGGGGGGAAAAAACTTGCCGATTTTTTATGTAAGGAGTTTGAAACCGTCTTCCCAAATATTGTTACTAAGTCTTCCGGAGCAAGCTATGCTGTGTTGAAAGATACAAATATGACATCTGTTTACCTTGAAGTAGGAAATATAAATAATCCTGGCCAAGCTTTATTGTTCGAAGAGAAGGAATATCAGAAAAAAATAGGGGATTGTATTGTTAATGCCGTTCTTAAATACATAAAAGAAATATTGTAATTGAGACTGTCGGGTTAATGCATGAATTACGGAAATAAAATCCTAAAAGAAACCACTTTAATAATATTATCGATAATAATTATTTTTTTTATTTTATTTTTTTTAAATGGGTGTAGCCTGGCGAACACAAAGAACAAAATCAGCTATATTGTTAAAACCGAACCTGAAAAAGCAGTAATTGATTTTATAGATGCCATGGGAGAGAAAAAACCGGAATTTATTTATGACAATCTCTTGACTGAACAAGATAAAAACAATATAAGCAGAGAAAAATTTATAAAAGAATTCAATATTATTTTAAATGATATAGATGAAATTAAAATAAGCAAAACGGTATATTTGGGATATGAAAAAGAATTCGCAAAAACCGTTGCCGAATTCAATGTCAAGTATGTAAATGGAGAAGTAAAGGATTATAAAAAATATATTTATCTGAAAGAAGAAAATAAAAGCTGGAAAATTGTTTTTGAAAAGACTTTTTTTTAAATCAATATTTATATAAATTTCTTTTGTTTACACCTACTAGTGGAAAATAATATACATATTGTTATATAATAATATACTTAATTAGCTGATTGCTTTTTCAAAAGACGCTAAATGAGAGGTGATATAATGACACAGAAAGATAAAGAAAAAGTAATAAATAGTGATGGGGAAGATATGAAAGAAAAAAATAAAATTAAATCCGGTACCGGTGACGAAGAGAAAAAAATGAAAAGAAAATCAAAAGGTGACGGTGATTACATAAAGGAGCTTATGGAAAACGAAACCTTATCGGATAACGTTCTGGCAAAAGAATTGCTTAGAGAGATGGAACTTTTGAAGGATGAGATAAAGGAATTCAAAAAATCCGAAAATGATCATATTGACAGAATAAAAAGGATGCAGGCGGATTATGAAAATTATAGAAAGAGAACAATAAAGGAACAGTCTGAGATTATTAAAAGAGCTAACAAAGATTTAATAGAAAAACTTCTTCCTGTATTGGACAGTTTCGATAGTGCACTTGAGATTGGGGAATCTTCAGGAAAAGATGATGACGAATTTTTCAGGGGATTGAAAATGATATATGAAAAATTACTGGATGTGTTGAAAAATGAAGGCCTTAAGATAATTGCTCCTGTGGGTGAAGAGTTCGATCCTCATACTTGCGAGGCAGCAGTAACCGAAGCTTCCGATAAGGTAGAAGACCATCATATAATATCTGTTTTAAGAAAAGGTTATATGCTCAATGATTATGTAATTAGACCGGCTGTGGTTAAAGTTTGCGTTAAATGATTTTAATATAAAGCTAAAACGGAAAGGATTTGATAAATTGAATAAGAAGTTTGCTATAGGATGTTCGATTGGGGCGGTTGTAGTAATCCTTATACTCATAGCTGTTTTTTTTGGAGTTTATATTAATATAAGAAACAACATCGTTGCCAAAGATGTTAAAGTCGACGAATCGTGGGCACAGGTCCAAAATGTTTATCAGAGAAGACTCGATCTTGTGCCAAACTTGGCTGAAGCAGCAAAATCCTACCTAAAACTTGAAAAAGATATTTTTGAAGCTATTGCCGAAGCCAGAAGTGGGATTCAGTCCGCACAGACTCCTTCAGAACTCGAAAAAGCCGCAGGTGAAATAGATTCACTTATAAGAGATATAAAAGTTGTAGTGGAGGATACTCCCGAGTTAAAAGCAAGTGAAACAATAAGAGACCTTATGAACCAGCTTGAAGGTACAGAAAACAGAATTACTGTTGAAAGACAAAGATTCAATGAATCAGTGAGAGACTACAATGTTTATATAAAATCATGGCCGAATTCGATAATTGCCGGCAGGTTAGGGTTTGAACCAAGGGAATTCTTTGCAGCCGAAGAGGGGGCAGAATCTGCACCTGAAATAAATATGGAAATCGAATAAAATATTTATTTGCACCATTACATTAAATTAATAATTTAAATTAAAGCTGGGATTTTATAGAACTCGCTTATTAGTTGGAAAGGTAATTTTACTATTGAATAAGAAAAGTTTCATATCGGTTTCATTTTTATTTTTATTCATTATATGTTTTTTACTTTTCCTTCCAGTA
>JAJFVM010000079.1 GCA_021371805.1 bacterium | reverse complement strand
TCAAAAACATATCTATCGCCGACTTTTGTTTTATAGACTTTAATGCCGTTCTCAATCATGGCTTTTTCAAAACCATAATTTGCCATAATTGTTGTGACAACAGAATTATTTTTAAGTATGCCTTTCTTTTTCATATTAATGGCGCAAAATGCCATAAGTACATCTCCATCGAAAATTCTGCCCTTGCTGTCGCAGCCGATAACTCTGTCTCCGTCCCCATCGTAGGAAAACCCGACTTCTGCATTGTTTTCCTTTACTATCTGCCTCAGGAATTCCGGATGAGTTGAACCGCAATTTTTATTGATAAGACCGCTTTCAATATCAATATTGTAACTTAACACCTCGGCACCATACATTGAAAGAACTTTGGGAACAGCTATGCTGTTTGCTCCGTTAGCACAGTCTACTGCTATCTTTAGATTTTTCAAATCAAAAGAAAAATCCCTGGCAATATTCTCAATATAAATTTCTAATGCGTTATTCAAAGTTTTAAATCTTCCAACTTCAAGTCCGACAGGATTTATTGAATCGGATACGGTTTCACTTAAAATATATTCTTCAATAGATTTTTCCTGCTCATCACTTAACTTTTCTCCGTCATTTTTAAAAATCTTTATACCGTTATCTTCAAGCGGGTTATGAGATGCAGAAATTACAATGCCTCCGTCCATATTTAAAATTTTAACAAGCAATGCTATTGCAGGCGTGCTTAAAATACCCGCTCCGTAAACATCGGTACCCATGGACAGAATGCCTGCGGCAAGTGCGGCTTCCAGAAAATCACCAGAGGGTCTGCTGTCTTTTCCAATTAATATTTTACCTTTTTTACCTTTGGTTATCAGGAATTCGGATACTGCCTTACCGACTTTTAGTGCAAGCTCGGGAGTTAAATCTTTATTTGCAACTGCCCTTATGCCATCTGTTCCGAATAACTTTCTTAAATCCTTATCCATTTAAGCCTCTTAAATCCTTGCAAACTGAACTAAAAATATTTTTAATTACGTTTGCTAATATTTAAATTCAACATTTTATATAATAATTTATCCGATACCCAAAAAATAAATAAATTTGAATAATTTGAATAATATAAATAATATTATGAATTGATTAATAATCAAATATATTTCTTTACCACAAAAGGGGAGGTCATGCAAGATAAAAGACCAAAATAATCAAGCCTGAATTTTACTATACTGCCGACATTTAACTTTCGTGAAAGAGCTTCATTTTTATTATTTTGCTCTTTTCCGATGCTATCTTCTCCGGTAAAATTCAGATTATCTTTATCATTGATTGAATAATACTGTTTTTTCAGCCCCAGAACAGTATGGTCGCTGCTCTGGCCTATTATTTCATAAAAAGGATTTTGTATTTTTATATGCTTACAGCTGACATCCTGCACACCAAGAGCAAGAATTGCTTTATATGTTTCACCTTTTTTTTCCTTGACCTCGATGATTTCAGCCTCGAGCATAAAACAATCATTGTGGGCACCTTTTATAATTGTATAATTTGATGTTTCATTCCCGATAAAGATGGCTTCCCCTATTCTTACCTGATTAACATCTTTCGGTAATTCTTCTGATTCTATATATTTCCATAAACTGGAATTTCCCCCGGAAATTATAGGTATTTTAAAACCATATAGTCCCTCAATTTTATTTCTTAAATCGATCAGATAATTGATGCTTCTTAAGGTCGGCTTTCTCTTTGAAAGACATCTTGCATTTGTACCTAATCCGATAATTTTAATATTTTTATGATTCTTGTATATTTCATCAAAAAAAGCCATTACCTCCCCGGGATATATCCCCTCACGTTTATCGTCAGTTTCGACCATAGGAATAATATTGTGGATTAATTTCTTCCTCAAACATATTTTTGATAAAAGCCTGACTGTTTCAAGTTCAGTTTGAAGTGAGGTATCGCATATTTCAACAAGGTCTTCGCATTCCGTAAGCATCGGGGTCCTGAGCAGAATAAGCTCTTGACCATAGCCAAAATAACTGCGTAGTTTTGCCAGATTTAAAAGCCTGCTGTCCCCGAAAATCTTTATGCCTGATTTTTTAAGGATTTTTACAATGCTTATATCTGCCAATATGCTTTTTGTAACACCGACGACCGATATACCTGACTGGTTACATCGGCCGTTAATTAATTTTGCATTATCAGCAATCTTATTTAAATTTATTTTAATACATGGAAAATTCATTAAAAAAAAGAAATAAATTATCTCTTTGAGAATTGTGGTCTTTTTCTTGCTTTCTTCAGTCCATATTTCTTTCTTTCTTTAATCCTCGAATCCCTGGTTAAAAATCCTTCTTTTTTTAGAATGATTCTATAATCAGGATTTACTTCCAGCAATGCTCTTGAAATACCGTGCCTTAAAGCACCCGCCTGTCCTGAAACACCGCCGCCTTCTATTGATGCAATTACATCATAAGTATCCTGAGTACCTGTCAGGTTAAACGGTTCTATAATCATATTAATGAGGGTATCCCTGGGAAAATAATCTTTAAAATCTTTTTCATTAACAGTTATTTTACCTTCACCCGGTTTAATCCAGACTTTAGCCGTGGATTCTTTTCTTCTTCCAGTCGCATAATATTTAACTTCTTCTGCCAACTTTTTCTCCTTTTAAACTTCCTTAAAAAATTAAGCTTAAAAATTTAGGTTATATTCTAAGCAATAAAAATGATTTTAACAAAATAATTTAATTTATATTTAAAACTTCAGGTTTTTGTGCTTTGTGCGGATGAATCGGCCCTGGATATACTTTTAGTTTTTTTAGCTGCTGTCTTCCCAATATATTGTGCGGCAGCATGCCTTTTACAGCTTTTAAAAGCACAAACTCCGGACTTTTTTTCATCAATTTACCAAGGCTTGTAACCTTTAAATTTCCGACATATCCGGAATGTCTGTAATATTTCTTATCCTCAAGCTTATTTCCTGTAAACACCAGTTTGCTTGAATTTATTACAATAACATAATCTCCGCAATCAACATGAGGAGTAAATATGGGCTTATTCTTGCCTCTGAGTATCTTGGCAATTTCAGTGGAAAACCTGCCAAGTGTTTTTCCGCTTGCATCTATAACATACCATTTTTTATCTATATCTTTTTCTTTTGCACTATAAGTTTTTGTGCCTACGGTTACCATTTATCCTCCAATCAAGTAATAAAACTATTTATATCCTACTCCGGTAAGAAACAATCCCTTAGGTTCAACAATTTTACCAGCCAGATTTCTGTCATTGTGTTTAAAAGCATCTTCTATTGTTGAAATGTTTCTTATGCCTTTTCCGATTTCAATTAAAGTTCCGACAATAATTCTTACCATATTGTAAAGAAAAGAATTTGCTTTAATTTTAAAAATAATAACTTCATTTCCATAAAATGAATTATTTTTAAAAATATCAAAATCAAAAACTTCCCTGATTTTATTTTCCTTATCATCATTCGGGCTGCAAAAAGATGTAAAATCTTTTTTTCCAATAAAAACTTTACAAGACTTAGCCATTAAATCAAAATCCAGCTTTTTACAGACCAGAATACTGTATCTTTTCAAAAAAACACTTTGATAATTATCATTGACCAAAAAATAACTGTACTCCCGCCATATCGCATCACGCCTTGAATTAAATGTGTCTGATACCCTTTCAACAGACCTTACCGATATATCTTCCGGAAGAAGGCAGTTAAGCGACCATTTAAATTTATATAAATCAAGATTATCATCACACTTAAAGCTTATAACCTGATTTGTGGCATGAACCCCGCTGTCTGTTCTTCCTGCATAAGAAATGCCGGTTTCTTTATTTAAAATATGGCTGAGAGCTTTAACTATTTCTCCCTGAATTGTTCTTAAGCCTTCCGGCTGAATTTGAAAACCTGAAAAGCCGGTCCCGTCATATTCAATTACAGCCTTATAATTCGTCATTAAAAATAACTATGTCAAAAACAGATATTTACTTTAATAATTCTATCTGAACAATTTCAGCTCCGTCGCCAAGTCTGTTTTTTACCTTGACAATTCTTGTAAAACCACTTGAACGTGTATAAGTTGCCGGAGCAATTTCATTAAATAATTTTTGAACGGTACCGTAGTTTCCAAGAAGTTTCAGACATTGCCTTCTTGATGCCAGATCTCCCTTTTTAGCAAATGTGATTAATTTGTCTACAAACATCCTTAAAAATTTAGCTTTAGCTGTCGTAGTTTCAATTTTGCCGCTTTCAAATAATGAAATGGCAAGATTTTTCATTATCTCTTTCTGATGGGTACCGCTTCCACCCAATCTTCTTCCTCTTTTTGGCTGAACCATATCCTGCAATCTCCCGCTTTATTTTTTCTTAAATGATAGACCTAGCTCGCTTACTTTATTCTTTACTTCTTGTATGGATTTCTGACCAAAATTTCTGATATCGAGCAATTCGTCTTCTGTATATTGAAGCAGCTTCTCAACACTATCAATTCCCGCTCTTTTAAGGCAATTATATGATCTTACAGATAATTCCAGATCTTCGATAGATGGATATTGCTGTTTTTTAGTTTTTTGTTCAATTTTTTCAAAAATAGGATCTTCATTTTTTGTCTTTTCCGATAAGTCAATCATTAAAGCCATATAGTCGTTTATAATCTTCGATGCCTGGCTTAATGCTTCCTCTGGCTTGATACTTCCGTTGGTTTTTATGGTCATAGTAAGCTTATCAAAGTTTGTCATTTGACCTACACGTGTATTTTCAACTTTAAACATAACTCTTTTAATCGGAGAAAAAACAGTATCTATCGGAATAACGCCTAAAGGATCTCCCTGGGAAATATTTTCCTCGGCATTTCTGTAACCCTTTCCTCTTTCAACAACTATTTCGATTTTCAGATTACCATTTTTGGATAATGTTCCGATATAAC
>JAJFVM010000062.1 GCA_021371805.1 bacterium | reverse complement strand
AAGGCTTTCCGGCAACAGGCCTTTCATTAACGAATATCTCAAGCCTTGAAAATATTTTCTTAAAATCACCAAGAAGGAATCTGGTAAGATCTATTATGTGACTGGCGAGATCGTAAGAAGAACCGCCCCCGCAATATTGTTTTTGTATTTTCCAATATGTAGGTCTTTTCGGATCAGCATTGCCTGCATGCAGATAACAGACTCTTGCACTATAAGGTCTTCCCAGAAATCCTTCTTCGATCAACTGTTTTGCCCTCATAACCACTGGTGCGTACCTGTAGTTAAAACATACCTGAGAAATAAGTTCCGGATGTGCGTTTGCAGCATCAAGCATCTCTTTTGCGTCAGAGAGATTCATTGCCATAGGTTTTTCGCAGCATATATGCTTACCGGCTTTCAAGGCATCAATAATTACATCCTTGTGAAGATTATTGGGTGTGCAGATATCTATTATATCTATGTCTTTTCTGACAAGAAGTTCCTCATAGTCTTCAGTTGCAAATTCAAATCCTGCCTGATCTATTCCTTCCTTCGCATCTTCAATAGGGGAAGAGCAGACACCAACTAATTTTACTTTTGCAGGCATCGGCTTATAGTAAAACGGCAAATCAAGGTAAGAAACAGTATGGACTTTACCGATAAATCCATAGCCAACCATACCTATGCCTAAAGTTTTCATAAATTCAGCCTCCGTTTAATATAAATTTAAAATCCTGATTAAAATTTTGGAATTTTTTGCATAAACAAGCATTAATAACCATATTCTTTTTCAACTTCAGTCACTGCTTCATCAATAATCGATATTGCCTTTGAAGCAAGATCCTCTTCCATAATCAAGGGAGGAGACATTCTTAAATTATTTTTTGACGGAATCCATGCCAGGCCCTTTGCGAAGGCTCTTTGATAAACCTTATTACCGGCTTCTATAAAAGGCTCTTTTGTTTTCATGTCTTTTACAAGCTCCATTCCAAGCAAGCATCCTTTGCCCCTTACTTCTCCAATTATCTTATGATTTTCCTTCATTTTTTTTAGCTGCTTTAAAATAAAGTCTCCAAGTTTTGCCGATCTTTCAACAATTGCTTCATCTTCAATAACTTCAAGAGAAGCAAGCCCTGCAGCGGCGGCCATCGGGTTTCCGCCGTAACTGGTAGAAGCTGAAATTTTTTCAAGCACTTCTGAATATTCTTCCTTGATTACAAAAGCAGTACACGGGAAACCATTTGCAAGACCTTTACCCAAAGTTACTACATCGGGAACAATATTATCATATTCAAAGCAATACATTTTTCCGGTTCTTGCACAGCAAGTTAAAACTTCATCAACTATAAGCATTATTTTAAGTTTATCACAAAGTTTCCTGATTTTTGCAAGATATCCGTCCGGATATACTATAGATCCGCTCCAGCCTTGAATTGGTTCAAGAACTATTGCGGCAACACTCCCGGTTCCTTCCATTTGAATCTGTTTCTCAAGAGCATCAACACAAAAGAGATTGCATTCAGGATATTTTTTATCAAAATGACAGTGATAACAATGTCCGTTTGGTGCAAGATGATGTCCGTTAAACCTTGGACCCGTTGTGTAATTTGCTGTTTCCGTAAGAGATACGGCACTTATTGTTTTTCCGTGAAAATCCCCGTAAAAAGAGAAGAATTCATGCTTTTTAGTATAAGCTCTTGCAGCTCTCATTGCAGCTTCAACAGCCTCTGTCCCTGCGCAATACATCTGGATGCCGTTTAAAGTACCGGGAAGAGTAGAAGCAAGTTTTTCCAGGAATAAAGTCTTTACCTCAGTTGAGTAATCATGGCAGTTCATTAATTTGCCTACCCATTTTTGGGTGTATTCCACAACTTTGGGATGACAATGTCCAAGATTGGTAACGTAAATACCCGATGAAAAATCAATATAGGTATTGCCGTCAACATCAGTCAGAGTACATCCTGATCCGGATTCAAAAGCAACCGGAAATAATTGAACTTGTGAAGAATATCCCTTCATGTATTTTTCCGCCCTTGAGTGAATTTCCCTTGATTTTGGTCCCGGTGCCGGAACAACCATTTTAGGCAGACTTTTAGCGTCTACCTTTGCCCAATTCTTATCGTAACTCATTATTTCTCCTTCTCTGATAATTAATAGTAGTCATAATAGTTCATTTTTTGAATGTTTTAGCTTATTACTGTATTGTACAAGGTTTCCAGTCATAGTCAAGCAGCCAATTTTATATAATGTAAATCAGTAATATTAATTAAAATTAATCATTGTTTAATTATTATAAGTTTTCAAATTTCCGGTAATAATATTAGCGACATGAATGATATGTATTTTTTTATAATGACGAGGTCAGCTCCTAAAGATGAGAATGTTTACCTTATGCTGATTTTAAAATTAATTAAATGAATAAAGCAGAATTGTTTTATAATTAATGATTTTTTTAATTCCCAGGTATCCCTAAGTTGTTTATTATTTTAATCCAGGTTTGGCTATTTATAACTTTGAATTATAATTTTTTCCAGTTTATTAAATTAAGCTATTAAAGTATAATAAAAAATTATTTTATTTGCCTGAATGTAAGATATTTTAATATTTAAAATAATTTATTAAAAAAGGAGAATGAAAGTTGAGCAGCATCAAAAAAGTAGCAATTCTTACAGGCGGAGGGGATTCCTCTGCAATAAATGACTATATAAGAACAATCGTAATACTTCTTGAAAAACAGCACATTGAAGTACGTGGCATTCAAAGAAGCTACAAAGGTTTGATAGAGGATGACTTTACCGATCTGGATTGTAGAATAGTAAACGGTATTTCCCATACAGGCGGAACATGCATCAAAACTTCAAGGACAAATCCTTACAAATTGGAAGGCGCGGTAGATAAGATAATTAAAAATATCCAAAAAGAGAAAATAGATGCACTTATCTGCGTCGGAGGTAACGATACCTTAGGTGTTGCATTAAAACTTTCAAATGAGGGTATAAAAGTAGTAGGAGTTCCTCAGACAATAGATAATGATATCCTGGGAACAGATCACTGCATGGGTTTTCACAGTGCGGTAGAAAATATTGTAAAATGCACCAACATGGTTACAACATCTGCATATTCTCATGAAAGGGAAATGATTGTTGAAGTAATGGGCCGAGACAGCGGCTTTCTTGCATTAAACAGCGCTCTTGCATTAGGAGCAGACAGTTTAATGATACCCGAGTTTCCGGCAGATCTTGACAGTCTTGCTGATTTGATTGTAAGAAAAAGAAAAGCAGGCAAATATCACGGACTGTATATAGTAGCAGAAGGCGTTCAGATTAAAGGAGCAAAGCAGATTCAGGATGACATAGATGCTTTCGGACACATAAAGCTTGGAGGTATATCATATGCAATTGCTGAAATTATTAATTCAAAGATAAATATAAAACCAAATGTAACAATCCTTGGTTATACCCAGAGAGGCGGAACGCCATGTCCATATGACGCATATCTATCTACAGTCTTTGCAAGGGGCACATTTAATAATTTGATGGAGGCTAAATTCGGCTATATGGTTGCAGTTGTAAATGAGAAACCCAAAAATGTTCCCATAGCTGATGCGGTAAAAGACATAAGACTTGTCTCAAAAGAGGATTATGATTTTGCTGTAAGCCTCGGGGATGTGTGGTAGAATTATTTGACTGTTTATTAACAAACTTTAATTATTTTATCACCTAAGGAGAGACATATGGAAACCGCAAAACGCATCGCAAACCTTGGCACCGAAAATGCATTTAAAGTTCTTGCGGAGGTAAATAAACTAAAAAGTCAGGGCAAAGATATCATAAGCTTTGCCATTGGAGAGCCTGACTTCAACACACCGGAAAACATAAAAGATGCAGCAATTAAAGCAATAAAAGAAAATTATACCCACTATAATCCGTCTGCAGGACTTCCGGAACTCAGAGCTGAGATAGCAAAGCATATTTCAGATACAAGGAAAATAAAAGTGGACCCTGAAGAAGTTGTTGTAACTCCCGGAGGAAAACCGATAATATTTTTTTCAATGTTTGCATTAATAAATCCTGGGGACGAAGTAATATATCCTAACCCCGGTTTTCCTATTTATGAATCAGTTATTAATTTTATTGATGCAAAAGCCGTACCGGTTCCCATAATTGAGCAAAAGAATTTCAGCATTGATGTAGATTATCTTGAAAGCATAATAACTCCCAAAACAAAGATGATAATTCTTAATTCCCCCCACAATCCTACAGGAGGAATGATTGAGAAGAAGGATCTTGAAGCTATAGCCAAACTTGCAATAAAGAATAATATTATTATCTTCTCTGATGAAATTTACAGCGGAATTGTTTTTGATGGGCAGTTTAACAGTATTTCCTCTATAGACGGCATGAAAGAAAGAACCGTTATTCTTGATGGTTTTTCAAAAACGTATGCAATGACAGGCTGGAGAATAGGATACGGAATTTTTACAAAAGAGATTGCAGCCCATATCGCAAACCTTGGAACAAATTCAGTTTCATGTACGGCAACATTTACCCAGATTGCAGCTGCCGAGGCTTTAAGGGGTCCTCAGGATGACTCAATAAAAATGGCTGCTATTTTTAAAGAAAGGGCTAAATTAATTGTTGACGGCTTAAATGACATAAAAGGAATTAAGTGTCTGTATCCGAAAGGTGCTTTTTATGTTTTCCCGAATGTTACGCAAGCCTGCAAAAATCTTGGGTTTAAAGACTCGTCGGAACTTCAGCAATATCTCCTGCACGAGGCAGGAGTTGCAGTTCTGCCGAGAACTTCTTTTGGCGTAAAGAATAAAGACGAAAATGAAGAATATATAAGATTATCATTTGCGACAGGAAATGATGCCATAATAAATGGTCTTGCAAGGATGAAGAAAGCTATGGGAGGGAAAAAGTAAATATATTTATGGATAAAAATTTTGAAATAATCGAAGATGGTACTATAACAAGTGTTCCTCAATTTTTTGCTCAGGCAATACATAGTGGTGTAAGAAGATCAAGAAAGGATGACTTAAGCATTATTTATACACCTCTTGATACTGTTTCTACGGCTGTATTTACTACAAATAAGTTTTGTGCTGCTCCTGTAATTGTTTGCAAGGAACAGTTAGCTAATTCCAGAAACATAAAAGCGATAATAATTAACACCGGCATTGCAAACGCCTGTACGGGAGAGCAAGGCATTAAAAACGCAAGAGATATTATTTCGGCAGCATCAAAATATTTAAAGCTGAATTATGAAAATATTACTGTTGCATCTACAGGTCTGATAGGAAAGCAGCTTCCTGTTGAAAAGATCACACATGGAATTAAGGAGATGGCGGGCAGCCTTGACAGGGAAGGCGGACACAGAGCAGCGAAGTCGATTTTAACTATTGATAAGAATCCCAAGGAAATTGCAATAAGAATAAAAACTGTGGAAAATAAAGATATTATAATAGGAGCAATCGGCAAGGGATCGATAATGGTTGCACCTAATATGGCCACAACTTTGTGCTTTATTGCAACCAATGCGGCAATAAAACCTGAGATTTTAGACGAGCTTTTAAGCACGAATGTTGAATATAGTTTTAATTCCATAACAATAGATGGATGCCAGAGCACAAATGACATGGTTTTTATACAAAATAACGGTGAGAGTGGAATCGAAATCAACAGTACCGAAAGTAAATACTACCATCTTTTCAGGAATGGATTAATTCATGTCCTGGAAGAAATGGCAAAAAAGGTCGTACTTGATGGTGAAGGTGCTTCAAAATTCATTGAAATAGAAATTTTAAATGCAAGAAACAGAGATGAAGCAAAAAAAATAGGTTTAAAAATAGCCAATTCAATTTTATTTAAAGCTTCCGTTTTTGGTGAGACCATCAATTGGGGAAGAATTGCATCGGCAATAGGTTCCGTTGATGTTGAATTTGATATAAATAAGGTCGATCTTTATATGAATGATTTTCTTATCTTCCATGACGGAATGGAAATCAGTGAAAATATGGAGCCTGCTCTTCCGACAATGCAGAATAAGGATATAAAAGTGAAGATTGATATGAATTGCGGGACCGTAAGCAGCAAGATATGGACTACAGACTTAACCCACGATTTTGTAAAAGCCAGCTCACATTACAGGTCATAAATACATGCTGCATTTTTTAATTTAGAAGAATTGTAGATTCAAAACATCAAGACATATTATGTTTAATTTAACTTGATATTAAGCTTTAGTAGGTAAAAATAACGTTTAGCCTGGTATTTATTAAATTTATAATATATTTTTAACTATCCCTAATGTATTGATAGTTATTGTTAATGATTAACTTTGAGTTTTACTTATTATATTGATCCGATTGTTTTTAAATAAACTTATTTAAAAATCAAACTGTCAGATTGCCATTATAATTTTGATAATCGGATTTCATTATTATTTTTGGACAATATGGAAGGCTATTTTTCAACAGCTTTCTTTATTCTCTTAAGGCCTTCCTTGATATTGTCTTTTGAAGTTGCATAAGAAATTCTTATATATTCCTCAGTTTCATTTTCATTCTTTCTTCCAAAAGATGTTCTTGAAAGTACGGCAACTCCGTGATTGTATAAGAGATAATCCTGAAATTCCTCCGCGTCTTTTAATCCAAGATTTCTGCATGCTTTTGTTACGTTAGGAAATACATAAAATGCACCTTTTGGCTTCAAGCATGAAATACCATTTATATCATTTAGCAGGTCAACTATTAAATCTCTCCTGCCTTTATATTCCCTTACCATTTCATCAACTGAATTCTGAGGTCCGTTGAGAGCTTCAATACCTGCAAACTGGTTAAATGTTGTAGTGCATGCTACACAATTGTTTTCAAGATTTATAAGTTCACGGATGAATTCTTTATTTGCTACTCCAAATCCAAGTCTCCAGCCGGTCATTGCATATGTTTTTGAAAAACCGTTAACAAGAATTGTTCTTTCCGGCATACCAGGAATTGAGAAAATACTGTTAAATTCTCCTTCATAAAGTATTCTGGAATAAATTTCATCGGCTAAAACCCAAATATTATTTTTTATAGCTATATCTGCAACTGCCTGCAGATCTTCTTTAGATAAAAAACCGCCTGTCGGGTTTTGAGGAGTATTGATAACGATGAGCTTTGTTTTTTTTGTTACCAGTTTTTTTAATGTATCCGCATCGAAACTGAATGCTCTGGATTCAAGAAGTGGAAGCGGTATAGCCTTACCTCCCACGAAATTTATTATAGATTCATATGTCGGATATCCCGGGTTTGGGTAAATAGCTTCATCTCCGGGATTTAAAAGTGCATGAATTGCATAATAAATTATTGCTTTTGCTCCGGCACTCACACATATATTTTCTTCGCCCACATTAATATTTCTGGTTTTGGATACATGATCGGCAATTGCTCTTTTAAAGGCGGGCAGCCCGCCGGAAGGCCCATAATGTGTCATATTTTTATTTAAAGCATCAAATGCAGCTTTCTTGATATTTTCAGGTGTATCAAAATCCGGTTCTCCGATACAGAAACTTATAATATCTTTACCCTGTTCTCTTAATTCCATAACTTTACCGAGGACAGTAAAAGCATTTTCACTTCCCAGTTTCTTAAGTCTTTCCGCAAATTCCATTTATAGACCCTTCCAAATAGTGTAAAATTTTTGAATAATAAGAAAATTTTATATATATAATTATTGTTTAAGTAATTAGTTTAAGTATTATATTTCTCTAAGTTCTAAATTTTAAATGTTCAAGAAAAATAAAAGTTTTAAATTATCTTTTGTGTTTATTCAAATAATTGTTATGGTTATAAGTTATTTAATATATATAATTTTTTAAAATTTTACAATAATTAAGATTGCATTATTATGCTGAGTAGATGATGTCTTGTTTTATTAAAAACGTATGTTGATTGCCTGGCATATATTTTTTACTGGCATAATTATTAATAATTTTTTATTGGCAATTGATTAAAAGTCAAATTAGGGAGGAGTTCAGCATAACTTATATAAATATTTAATAAAGTTAATTGGTTAGCTTAGAACTAAACAAGAGTCTTTAATAATTGCACATTAAATTATTGTAAAGGGAATATATTTTTTAAATGAGTAAAAATCAAGTGGATGGCAATAATAAAATTGGAAAAATGCGTCATAAAAATATAAAAACCAATGCTGGCAAACCTATATTAAAAAAAGCAATAAATTTTTTTCTATACTTTTTTAAACTCGGATTCATGACTTATGGCGGGCCCGCAATGCTTGGTTTTATTAAAAAAGAAGTTGTATACAAGCATCAGCTTATCTCAGAAGAAGAGTATAATGATGGCATTGCACTGGTTAATGTTATTCCGGGTGCAACAAACTCACAAATGGTTGCCTATATCGGTTATAAATTAAAGAAAGGCAATGGTGCTTTTCTTGCATTTAGCGCATTTGTTATTCCTGCATTTATTGAAATGCTTATTTTTACCATCATATATAAAACAACCGGTAATATAGGTTTGTTTATGCAGATCTTTAAAACATTGGAAGCTGTCATTGTGGCAATCCTGCTAAATACGACCATAATGCTCGGCTCAAGGGTTGTAAAAGAATGGAGGCTTGATGTTCTCGCATTGATAACTCTTTCGATGCTTATCTTAAAGCTAAATGTTTTATTTATTCTGCTGATTACTGTTGTGCTGACTTTTCTTTTATTTATGATAGGTAAAGAATTCTGGCCTTTTCCTGAGAATATGAAAAATATTGGTTTTAGAAAGAAAACCGGCATGGAAACTGGTGATGAAAAGTTTGGAAAATGCTTTAAAAGTAATCCTTCGAGAGAAGTTAAAGATAGGTCATCCAAGTCTATAAATATCGAAAATTTCGAACGCAGAGAGCCAAATGATATAAGGGGGTCAAAATCCGATAATTTGAAGAATTCAAAAATTAATTTGAATAATTTTTTCAGGACATACTGGCCGTTTTTTATGGCTCTGGCTCTTGTAATAACTGCTTTGACATTAAGCTATTTTCTTAAAAGAAACTTATTCCTTGCAGGCCTCTCATTAACAAAGGCATCAGTTCTGGGTTTTGGCGGTGCGATACCGATGCTTACGATAATTCAATATGATATGGTGAATGTGTTAAAAATATTTGGACAAAAACAGATTGTAGATGCGTTGGTTCTGGGTCAAATTACCCCAGGTCCGATAATGATTACTTCAACATTCATCGGTTATTATATTTTTGGTTTTACCGGTGCAATCTTATGTACAGTCGTTGCATTTTATCCTTCTTTTGCAATTTTTTCTCTTGTTGCCCCGAAGTATGAAACAGTAAAGAATAATAAATATGTAAAGCTTGCAATCAGAGGAATCATGGGGATGTTTGTCGGCATGCTTTTGTTTTTTCTTTACTCTGTGGGGAGAGAAGCAATTAAGGGTTATGCGAGCGGAGCTGTTGCCTTACTATCTTTTATAGCTGTGAGGTTTAAAGTTAAAGAAATTTATATAATTGCCGGAGCAGCAATCATAAGTGCAATTTTATATTTTTCTCATATAATTATTACTTAATTAATTTGATTTAATTTAAGAAGCTCATTATAATACATATTAGTTCATATTAGTTCATTTTTAAGCTTGTATCTTATATTTTTGTTAAAATATTTTTAATTCTATTTAAAATATTTTTTTATGTTCTAATATTCTGGATTGTGTTTTGTAAGTATGGAATTGACAATTAAAAATGTATTTAATATAATCAACAACATGCAATAATATGCATTTAATGTATGTATTAGCTCTATTCTATATTAAATGTTTATTAGCTTAAAGTATTAAATATTATCAAAATCATTACCAAACTAAGGAGGTATAATGCTTCGAAAAGTGGAATGCTTCATTCAGCCTTTTAAGCTGGATGAGGTAAAGGATGCTCTCTTTGATGTCGGAATTGAGGGTATGAGCATCTCCGAAGTAAAAGGCTTCGGAAAACAAAGAGGATATACTAACGGCGGTACGCCAAACAGGACCGTTAAGTTTCTTCCAAAAATCAAAATGGAAATAGTGGTTGAAGAAGAGATAGTAGATGATCTTATAAAGACAATAGTAAAACTAACCAAAACCGGAGATTTCGGCTCCGGAAAAATATTTGTTATCCCTGTAGAGGATGCAATAAGAATTAGAACCGAAGAATCAGGAAAAAGTGCAATTATATAAAGCAAGTATTTTAATCAAAGGCGATTAAATATCAAAGGAGATAGTATGACAGACAATGTTTGGGAAATGACCCTTGAGCGACTTGATGATACGGTCAGTGTACTTGATCTAAAACCTGGCACAGTAAAATATTTAAAAGAACCCCGAAAAATTTTAGAAATATCGATTCCCGTTAAAATGGATGACGGCGATATAGAAATATTTAAAGGCTACCGTGTACAGCACAACACAAACAGAGGCCCTGCCAAGGGCGGCATACGTTACCACCAGGACGTAACACTTGACGAAATAAAAGCTCTTTCAATGCTTATGACCTGGAAATGCTCTCTTGTTAATATTCCCTTCGGAGGAGCCAAAGGCGGAATAATAGTAGATCCTTACAAGGTATCAAAAAGAGAGCTTGAAAAATTAACAAGAAGATACACCTATGAGCTTCTTCCCTTCATAGGCCCCGAAAAGGATATCCCTGCTCCTGATGTAGGCACCAATGCCCAGATCATGGCATGGATTATGGATACATATTCAATAGCAAAAGGCTATATGGTTCCAGGAGTTGTAACAGGAAAACCGATATCGCTAGGAGGAAGCCAGGGAAGAGAGGAAGCAACAAGCCGCGGAGCAGTATACACCATTCTTTCGGCACTTAAGGTGCTTGGCATTACCACTTCAAATCTAACAGTTGCAGTACAGGGCTTTGGCAATGTAGGCTCACATGCCGCAAAGATACTATATGATCTTGGGTTTAAGATAATTGCATTATCGGATGTAACAGGAGCAATACAGAGTAAAAACGGAATAGATCCTTATAAGTTATCAGATTTTATTAGGACAAAACCCTTAGTGGATTATCCAGATGCAGAAAAAATGGATCCTTTAAAGTTTTTTGAGACAAAGTGCGATATCCTGATACCTGCGGCTCTTGAAAACCAGATAACTGCAAAGAATGCATCAACTATTAAAGCAAAAATAATAGCAGAAGGAGCAAATGCACCGACCACTCCTGATGCTGATCCTATACTTAAAGATAACAATATATTTATAATACCTGACGTACTGTGCAACAGCGGAGGAGTAACGGTATCATACTTTGAATGGGTGCAGGGAAATGATGCCTACTTCTGGAGCAAAAGAAAAGTAAATCTTCAGTTAAGAGATATTATGGAAAAAGCATTCTATGAAGTATATGATTTCTCAAAGGATAGAAAACTTGACATGAGAAATGCTGCGCTTGCCCTTGCCGTTTCGCGTGTAGCAGAAGCAATGAGGATAAGGGGCATATATCCGTAAAAAGCAAAAAAAGATAAACTGATTTTTAACAACTTAAACTTATTTTAAGCATAAATATAATTATAATTTGAGGGCATTATTTAATTTAGCAGTGATTAGTAAAAACCAATAGTAATGCCCTCTAAAATTTTTTATTCTTATGATAGTTTTTTATCATCAATTAAAAATTTAAATATAACTTTTCTGACATTGCCTGGATTATTTATGCTTATGCCGGGTCTATGTACATCCTCGGGAAAGAATATTGCATAATGATTTTGATTTAAGGTGATGAAACATTCATTATCTATGCTGTCAAAAAGTTCGATATCTTTTTCAGGGTCATATTCAGAATGAATTTTCTTAATATTTGAGTAATCAGCAAAACCAATTTTTTCTTTTCCATAAATAATATATTGCAGATCCAGATATTTTCTGTGGGCTTCAGCTGGTTTTTCTTTAACATCTGCTGTTGTCTGATAAGACGAAAGGATATAATAGAAACTCTTACCTTCTATCTCAAAAACATTATCCGGAAGACCTGGAAAATTTAAACTTTCAATAAGACTAACTGCTTTTAAAATTCTTTTATCATTAAGATAATCCAGCTGACCGTAAATTTTTGATAGCTTTCCTATTATCAATTTCAACTCCAGATATTTCTGTTATTTATGATAAGTTTACGCTAATGCTATTTTTTAAAATTACTTACAATCTCCTGGGTAATCATATGAACAATTTCTTCAATATCCTGGCCGGTCTGGTCAGTTGTTCCGTTAGTTGAAGAATTCTCACAGTCACTTTCACAGCCTTTGCAGTTAATGCAGCCGATATGTTTGATATTTGAATGGATGAGTTCTTTAGATTGGTATGTAAAACTGCCTGGTTCCCCATAACCTTTAAAACTGTCATTATACAGAAGAGATTCTCCTGGAAAGTGGACAGATAAAAGTTCTCCCATTATCGATTCAAGTTTTTTTCTGGTTTGTATCAGATTCTCCATAAGTCTTGCATTAAAATGCATTTTAGGAGGACCCATTTTAATTCCTCTGATATCAACTGCCTCCTTGAAGCCCTGAGGGAAATTCACACTTTTCATGACCCTTATAAGCTCCAGTATTGCTAACTGCAATTTAAGTGCAACATCGGGTCTTCCTGCCTTGAAATTTTTATATATTCCCACCATAAACTCGGGCATCAAACATGCTGTTGCAACCATGCAGCCATTACCACCTACTGAAAGTGCCGGAAATAATATTTCTTCAGCACCAACCAGCACCTTAAATTCAGGTTTTACTCTTCTTGTCATATCGATAAGGTTCATTACATTTATCATATTTCCGGAAGAATCTTTTATTCCTACGATGTTTGGCAGACTGCATAGATTTGCGGTAATTTCCGGAGTAACCTCATTTGCAAAAAAAGGAATATTGTAAAGAAATATCGGTATATCTACCGAAAGTGCCACTTTTTTTAAGTGCCCTTCAACTATCTCGTTTATATTTTTAAAAAAGTATGGACCATGCAAAACTACTGCTGAGCACCCCTTTTCTCTTGCATAATTTGCAAGTTCAATAGATTTTTGGTGGCATGTTGCACCAGTTCCTGGAATTATATCAGTTCTTCCCTTTGCGGCATCAATAACTATATCTATTAAATATTTTCTTTCATCCATATCGAGGTGAACATACTCACCGCATGATGAAACCGGAAATATCCCGTCTACTCCTTTTTCTATTAAAAAATTTACCAGTTTTACTACTTCTTTTTCTTCAATTCTACCCTTGTCATTAAAAGGGGTCAGCATTGCAGCAATTACACCTTCAGGGATATGCATTTTTGCTCCTGTTAATTAAAGATTATTAAAAATAAACCAAATATTTTTTTAGCATAAATTAATAAAAAAATTAACCTAAGTGTTCTATTATAAACTTCTTAAAAAATATATTAAATTCAAGTTCTTCTTTTAAAACAATATTATTGCAATGCTTTGTATTGTCAACTATAAAAAAACTTTTAAAAACCAGACAAATTTTTAAAAATATATAATATTATTTATAATATGAACTATAATTCCGCATATGAAATAAACATATAAAGTGATGTTTTATTTTATATTCATGATTTTGTAAATAATTTAATTTTTTAATCTGGGAATATTTTAAGTTAGAATTGAATAATTTATAAAACGGACTAAAACATGACTCCAAGAAGCATATTTAATTTGAAATTATATTTTCAGACCGTAAACCCGCCACGTCATGGCAATTTTGCTGATTTTAAATAAAGGGTTGAGAATATCAAAATTTATCCCGGCTTCAAATAAAGATTCCGCCATGGCAGAATCTTCAATAGATTCGAAAAATCCAAGTCAGCCGACTTTTTCGCCATGTGCCTTGTTATAATTAAAATCGATGAATGCCATAACTCTGTCTGCAGGTATTTAATTAAAATAAACTGTAAAAAATTTTATTTGAGTATGGTTAAAAAACGGAGTGCTTTTAATCAATAAACCTAAAAGAATTTTATTAGAAATAATAGCAATGTTCTGAAAAATATAAATGGTTAAGGGACAATAAGGAATAATACATTTAAAATTATGCAATATCAATATATAATAATTGTAATGGGTTATTATACTATTAAATATGAAAGACTTAGAAATAATCCGGAAAATAATAAAGAAATTTAATCTCACTCCTCTTAAAGGAGAGGGAGGGTTTTTTACTGAAACTTACAGGTCAGATGAGACAATTGAAAAAAACAGTCTTCCTTTAAGATATAGATCAGGCAGGCATTTTTCTACCTCAATCCTGTATCTTATAACTTATAATAATTATTCCGAACTTCATAAAGTTGCATCCGATGAAATTTTTCACTTTTATCTGGGCGATGCCGTGGTCATGCTTAATTTGTTTGAAGACGGCTCATCAGGAATAATCAATCTCGGAAACAATATCTTTAATGATGAACATATTCAATATACGGTTCCAAGAAATACATGGCAGGGAGCGAAACTTGCGGAAGGCGGAACTTATGCCCTTCTCGGTACTACGGTTGCACCAGGTTTTGAATTTGAAGATTATGTCGGCGCGGGATCACATAAAAACGAATTGCTGCATAAGTATCCGGATCATGCTTATCTGATTAATGAATTGATTTAATATTTTATTTTTTTTAGCTATAGATTTTATTATATATTTTTATAATATATTGTTTTTGTTGTGTTTTATATTTTTTGATGGCAAATTATATCATATATGTTTATTTTTTAAGGAATTGCAAAAATATATAATAGAAACTGATAATCAAAATAAAAAAAACAGAAATGGAAGAAAAAAAGAAAGAAAGGCTTATAGGCATTAAAGCGGCGTTTCAACGGAGGAAGGATTTCAGTTTACATTTTTCTGCGATTCCTGCCGCGAAGGTTATAAGACAACGTTCATACCATCGAAAAGTCATAAAAAGGGCCGTTTCTTTGCAGGTTTAGGCCAGGCAATTTCAGTAGGGACCTCGTTATTCGGAAAGGACAGCATAGGCTATGATGTTGAAAGAGGCACTGACATAATAAGCCAGAAATTTGAGGGAATGACTCCTGAATGGCATAAGGAACATGAGGAAGCTTTTATGATAGCCCAGAATGAAGCCAAGGGTTATTTTCACAGATGCCCCAAATGTAAAAACTGGGTTTGCGATAATGACTGGAATGAACAGGAAGGCTTGTGTGTAGATTGTGCTCCCAGAGTAAATGTGGAAGTTGCTGCCGCAAAAGGCAGGAAAATGGTGCAGGATATTGAAGCCAAATCACAGGAGACCACGATATTTAATGGTGAGATTGAAAGCAAACAGACCATCTGTCCTAATTGCGGAAAACCTGCCGGTCAGGGCAAGTTCTGCAATAATTGCGGAACTCCGCTTTCGATGATTAAGTGTGCAAAATGCGGAGCCAAGAATCAGGCCGGAGCAAGATTTTGCGGGGAATGCGGGAGCAATCTTGTTTAATTTATTTAAATTTTAATATTTGATTAATCGAATTAATTATCAAAATGAAAACTAAAAGTAAAGATAACTTTTTTACTCCTGAAAGTACTATTTACTGCCAGATTGTGGAAAGTATAAAAGAAGGAATTTTGGTTGTAAATAAGGATCTGAAATTGATTTTTGCAAATAAGGAATTTCTGAAAATATATTCTTATAATTTTGAAGATATTGCTGGAAAATCATTATCAAAAATCTTTGGGAAGAAAAATAATTACTCGTGGAAAAAAATTATTCAGGATATTGAAAAATCGCATAATATCATGACCGAATTTTCAATCAATCTGAAAGATAAAACAAGCTGTTCTATAAAAATTTCAATATCTTCGTTAACAGATGATAAGGACAATTTCAGCGGAGCGGTAATATTGATCAGGGATATTACCAAAGAAAAAAAAGCTGAAGAGAAAATAAAATATCTTGGATTCCATGACATTATAACGGGATTATATAACAGGGCTTACTTTGAAGAGGAACTTAAAAGGCTTAACAATGACAGGTATTATCCTTTAAGTATCATCATGGGCGACCTTAATGGATTTAAACTCATAAATGATGTTTTTGGCCATCTGAAAGGCGATGAAATGCTGAAACAAATGGCTGATATCTTAAAAAATTCCTGCAGGGAAAGCGATATAGTTGCCAGATACGGAGGAGATGAATTTGTAGTTCTGCTTCCGAAAGCAGATAGAAAAGTTCTGGAAAACGTTACGGAAAGGATAAAGAAAGCCTGCGGGGAATTAAATTCAAAAAATTCGTTCATCACTATTTCAATTGGGACAGCAACCAAATTTAATAATGGTACCGGGATAGATACTTTGCTGATAGAAGCCGAAAGTGCAATGTATAACAAAAAAATAGATGAAAGCAGAGAAGCAAAAAATTTGATATTTGGTTATTTAAAGAAAAATTATCAGGAAAGAAGAAAAGAAATAAAAGAAGATTTAAATAAGGAACTGCTTATGGCGGACAGACTTGGCAAATCTCTTAATTTAAACAATAAAAGTTTAACAGAGCTCAAACTCCTTATAAAACTGCATGATATAGGGATGGTTGTAATACCTGAAGACATCATAAACAAGCCTGGTTTTTTAACCGCAAAGGAAAGAAAACTGATTCAGAAACACTCGGAAGCTGGCTACAGGATTGCAGAATCCACAAATAACATAGCAGTTATCGCTGATTCGATACTTCATCATCATGAAAACTGGGATGGGTCAGGCTATCCCAAAGGATTGAAGGGCAAGGAGATACCTCTGCTTTCACGTGTGGCAGCTGTTATAAATGCATATGATGCAATGATAAACGACAGGCCTTACAGGAAAGCATTGCCGGAGAAAAAAGTAATAAAGGAACTTGAAAAATCCAGGGGAAAACAGTTTGACCCGTTTCTTGTAGACTGCATATTACATTATCTAAACTTCTAATTTTTTTCAAAACATATCAGGATTTCTAAATTTTATTTGATATAATTAAATTATTGAATATAATTACTATTATTTTAATAGTGTTAGTAGTAAATATTATATGATTTTGGTATTTTAAAATTATAATATATAAATATAATAATTAAGATATTGTTGCAAAATTGATCACAAGAAGGGTCCCTGATGAAAAGAATATATTTGGATTATGCGGCTACTACTCCCGTAGATTCTGCGGTAATAAAAGAAATGCTTCCTTATTTTAATGAAATATTTGGAAATCCGTCAAGCCTGCATTATTTCGGAAGACAGGCAAGTAATGCGGTGGAGAAGGCAAGAAATATTGCGGCAGGATTCATAGGGGCAAAACCGGAAGAAATAATTTTTACAAGCGGCGGAACAGAAAGTGATAATTTTGCCTTAAAGGGCATTTCATGGGCAAATTCAAATAAAGGAAAACATATAATTACCTCCAACATTGAACACCATGCCATTTTTGAATCATGCATGTTTCTTGAAAAAAATGGTTTCAGGGTCAGTTATCTGCCGGTTGAACCTAGCGGCATTTTAAATCCCGAGGAAGTTAAAAAAGCAATAACCAGGGATACTATTTTAATCACAATAATGCATTCAAACAATGAAATCGGAACCATCCAGCCTATAAGGGAAATAGGACATATTGCCAGAGAAAATGATGTTTATTTTCACATAGATGCCGTTCAGTCATTCGGGCATATTCCTCTAAATGTTGATGAGCTGAATGTAGATATGCTTAGTGCTTCTGCTCATAAATTATATGGACCAAAAGGTGTGGGGCTGCTTTACATAAGAAAAGGCACCAGGATTGCGCCGTTTATGAACGGCGGCAGCCAGGAGAGAAAATTAAGGGCCTCAACGCATAATGTTCCCGGTATTGTAGGTTTCGGAAAGGCGATTGAACTGGCTTCAGTGAATATGAATAAAGAATCGGAATTCATAACAAGTCTTCGTGATAAACTGATTAACGGCATTCTGCTTGATATCGATAATACAGAATTAAACGGAGACAATATACAGAGGCTTCCCAATAATGTAAATGTGTCAATAAAATTTGTTGAAGGCGAGGGGATCATTCTGGGCCTTGATCTTGATGGAATTGCAGTATCATCAGGTTCCGCATGTACTTCAGGAAGCCTTGAGCCATCGCATGTACTTAAGGCGATAGGCAGGACTGCAGATCTTGCGCATGGATCAATACGTATGACGCTTGGAAAATACAATACTGAGGAAGAAATTGATTATACCCTCGAAAAATTACATGTCATTGTTAAAAGACTAAGGAAAATGTCGCCGCTATTGAAGTAGATTAAAATACTTTCTGCCGCAGATATAAAAAGCAATGTAAAAAATAAAAATGATTTCCGCAAATAATTTAAATTCAAATAAAAAAGTGATGGTTGCGATGAG
>JAJFVM010000036.1 GCA_021371805.1 bacterium | reverse complement strand
CATAAGAAAGTGGTGTTTGTTCAGATTTTTTATAACGGTTGCATCATAAACAGATACATAGTTTGAGAGTATCTTTGAAGCGCATGTTGTTTTAATACCTTTCGTGCATATATTATCTTTAATTGCGACCGGTATTCCTGTGAAATCCAGTATTTCATTGCCCTCTTTTATATATTCATCAATCTCTTTTGCCTTGCTGAAAAACAGATCCCTGTCAAATGAAATAAATGCATTTATCTTCCCGTCAACTTCTTCAATTCTCTGAGCATAAGCTCCGGCTATTTCAGAAACAGAAATTTCCTTTTTCTTAATCAGCACATTTAATTCGCGAGCACTTAAGTTTATTAAGTTCAATAAGATTCCCTTCTAATACAGGTACATAATTTTTCTAAAAATTTTTATAAAAAGATATAGAAGGCGATAGTTTACAATCAGTCAATCTTCGGAACCTTAAACCCTCCGCCGTCTTCCAGAGGAGCATTTTTAAGCGATTCTTCCCTTGAAAGAGATTCCCGTGCCTTATCTTCTCTATAGACGTTTGAAAGCTCCAGAACATGCGATGTAGAAATAACATTTGAAGTATCTGCCTGCCCTATCTTTGCAACATGATTTATTATCTTATCGAGCTGGCTTGTGATTTTGTCAATTTCTGCATCGCTATACTCAAGTTCCGCAAGTTTTGCAATATGCGCTATATCTTCTTTGTTAATAATTTTTCCCATATCGTATTACTTACCAATCAATTTTTTTTTAACTAAAATCAACATTAATACTCTCTTCCGATAACAAATAAATAATTTTAACAAATTTTACTGCAAGTTTATATATTAATAGCACTTCAAATGATAAATATCTAATATATCTTAATCTGGTTTAACTGACTCAATAAAACCATGATCATCAGTAAATTATAAATTGCATGCAAAAATATTACAGGGAAAAGAGATTTTGTCTTATGAAAAATATAAGCTAAAATCCACCCAATCGCCATTAATGGTATAAAATTATATAAATCAAGATGAGCTGACGCAAATAAAAATGATGAAATAAGAATTCCGGCTAAAACTCCCCATCTTTTTTTAAAACCCTGGTACAGAAAACCTCTGAAAAATATTTCCTCGCAAATCGGAGCAATAACTGAAACAACTATAAGAAGCATTATTGAAGAAACATTCTCATTACTTACAAGATCTTCAAATTTACCCGGAGGCGGAGATATTTTAAATATCCTTGTCATAAGAAAAACATAAACAAAATTTATCAGTAATATTAAAAGCAAAGCCAAAAGTGAATACCAGACAGTTTTGAGAATGCTGTAATATTTAAAACCTAAATCACGCCATTTAGCTCTTCTCCAGTAAATTGCAAAAAACCATACGACACCTACCATCAATATTACCTGGATGCCATATAAAACGGAAAAGCTGAAATTGGTTATATTGGAGCTGTCGATTCTTTCTCCTAGCTTAAGAGCCACTACTATTCTGGCGGTCAGGAAATAAATCCCGGTTAGAACTACAATTAAAAACAATATGGAAAAAAGAACATCGCGCAAGGTCCACTTGATCTGAGTAAGTTCACCCTCTTTGCTGCCCTCTTCTTTTTTTATTATCCGGTTTAAATCTGATCTTTTATATTCAGACATTCTTATTTCTGATCATGTTTTTAAAATCTTCTTCCGTTAATCTTTTAATTCCAAGGTTTACTGCATCTGTCAGCTTACTTCCGGGATCAGTTCCTACAATCACAGCTTCGGTATTCTTGCTGACGCTTGAAGACACTTTACCCCCAAAATTTTCTATCAGAGTTTTTGCTTCATCGCGCGTGAAGGACTCCAGCTTTCCGGTTATAACAAAGGTTTTCCTGTCAAATTCTTCTTTAACATCAAGAATTCTACGATCTGATTTGAAATTAAGCCCCGCTTTTCTTAATTTTTCTATAATTTCTTTGTTCTGATCTTGTTTGAAAAATGCAAAGGCACTTTGTGCTATTCTGGGGCCTATTTCAAAAATCTGGCTTAGATCTTCAAATTTTGCATTCATCAATTCATCCAGATCGTTAAAATTTTTTGAAAGTACGTTGGCAATATGTTCACCGACATATCTTATACCCATGGCAAATAAAAGTCTTGAAAGAGGCTGACTTTTACTTTTTTGAATAGCATTTATAAGGTTGCTTGTTGATTTTTCCTTAAAGTTTTCAAGACCAAAAATATCTTCATACTTCAGATAATAAATATCCGAAGCATCCCTGATTAATTTTTTTTGTAGCAGTTTATCAACTATTGCAGGGCCAAGCCCTTCTATATCCATCCCTGATTTTGAAGCAAAGTGAACTATGGCTTCATATTGAACTGCCGGACATGCAAGTGAAGTGCAGCGTCTTACTGCCTCTCCTTCAGGTCTTATTGCATCTGAACCGCAAACAGGACATTTATCGGGCATTATAAAAGGCTTCTCATTTCCTGTTCTTTTTTCTGTTATAACTTTTACAACCTCAGGAATAACATCTCCGGCTTTATGCACCAGAACCCAGTCGCCTATTCTGACATCCTTCTTCTTAATCTCATCTTCATTATGCAAAGTAGCATTTGAAACTGTCGAACCCGAAACAACAACAGGATCAAGGACCGCAACAGGAGTTAACGCACCGGTTCTTCCGACACTTACTTTAATATCCAAAACCTGTGTGGTTTTTTCTTCAGGGGGAAATTTAAAAGCAATTGCCCATCTGGGATTTCTTGTAGTCTGTCCTAATTTTCTCTGATAAGCAAGAGAGCTGACTTTTATTACAATACCATCAGTCTCATACGGAAGTTCTTTTCTTTTATCTTTCCAGCTTTCACAATAATCTTTTATTTCCTCAAAGCTTGAAACTTTTTTGATATTGGGATTAATCCTGAATCCAACTTCTTTCAGGTAATTTAAAATTTCGTATTGACTGCCGATATCAAGCTCCTCATTTGAGGCCA
>JAJFVM010000027.1 GCA_021371805.1 bacterium | reverse complement strand
AAAGGTAAGTAATTTTAATTAAACTAGAATTTTATTTTGGATTTATTCATTATGATATTTAGTAAGACTTCTATAATAATTTTCATGACTGCCTATCATTATCAATTTTAGTGTGTCTGTTTCTAATGCATAAGCCAACAGAAAAAGCTGTTTTTCTATATGAAATTTATGTACTCTTATGCCTTGCAGGTAACCTTTTTCCCTTGTTCGATCTAAAAATGCCTGCAGCATGTTATTGAATTGTTTAAATATATAATATATAATAATCTTAAATATAAGAAGTAAGAAGTAAGGATAAAATGATGAATAAAATAAAAATAACCTCGAAAGGCCAGATAACTATTCCAATAGAAATGAGAGAGAAACTTGAAATAAAAGAAGGAATGTATTTAAGCGGATACATAAAAGATAACAGCATAGTTTTAAAGCCTTTGCCAGAGGATGGAGATAAAGTTAAACTTATTGATTATGCATACATGGAAAGCAAAAATAGTGTTGGATTATCGAAAGTAAGAGAAATGGCCAAGGATTTTAATTTTGATATGTCAAAACAGGTCAGAGAAATCAGGGAAAAGGAATAGATATTTATGTACAATTATTTTATAGATACAAGCACTTTATTTAAAAGATATATCCCTGAAGAAGGAACAGAAGAACTTGATAATATTTTTAAACAGGCAGGAACTTTTTATATTTCCGATATAACAATTATAGAAGTGATATCAAACCTGAAAAGAAAAAACGAGATATCCAAAGAATTGAGTGATGAAGTTTATAAAAATATTAAAAGCGAATTTTTTAAAGATATAGCGGAAGGAAACATTAAAACATCCGGTATTGCATCAGGAACCATAATCGAAGCTATAAATCTTATAGATCAAAAATATATAACTCCGATAGATTCAATACAACTGGCTTCCGCATTGCAGTTGAATACTGAACTGGGTAACATAGTCTTTGTTTGTTCAGATAAAAAACTGGAAGCTTTAGCGAGAAGTTATGGATTAAAATCCATAATTATTTAGTGGAAGAATAGAAAATTATTGATGTTACTGTATCTGTCAGCCAACTTCTTATTGCATTAAATTAAGAACTTCCGGTTACTTGGCTGAAACAAGATTGTCATATTTGACTACAAAAAATCAAAATACTCAGGACATATCGTATATTACGGAAACCCAGCGAACTCCTACAAACTTTGTTTGTAATTTTAAACAAATTTATTTATAATTAGATGTTTATTTCAGGGTGGAATATTGCAATATATGCAATTTTATGTATTTGATTTTTAAAAATTATTAATATTAAAATAAATTTTTAAAATTTTAAGAAGATTTTTATGATTTAAGGAGGATTTCTAAGTTGAGCTACAGTATCAAAAACCAGGAAAAAGTTGATAAAAATAAAATAAAATTAAAAGTAGAAATTTCTAACGGATATTTTAATAAGTCCGTAAATTCAGCCTATAAGGCAATATCCGAAAAAGCAAAAATACCAGGATTCAGAAAAGGAAAGGTTCCTTATCAGATAATAGATATTAATTATGGCAAGGAATATGTTCTTTCCGAGGCTGCAAATATTGCCATATCTGAGCTTTATTCGGAAATAATTGAGAGCTCCGATCTTAAACCAGTCGATTATCCTAAAGTTGATATTGACGGAGAATTAAATCAGGATAAACCAGTTAATTTTGACATAATAATTGAAGTTGAACCGGAGGCAATTCTTCCCGGATATACAGGCATTGCTGCAGAAGGTTATCCTATGGAAGTTACAGAAGAAGAAATAAATGCACAGGTTGAAAATTTAAGGAACAGATTTGCGTCTCTTGAACCGATTGGCGAAGATGAAACAAGTAAAAATCTTGATATAGCAACCATAGATTTTAAAGGTACGATTGACGGAGAGGAATTTGAAGGCGGCAGCCAGACTGATTATGTCCTTGAAATAGGTTCGGGAGTTCTTTTAAAAGAAATAGAAAAAGCTTTGATAGGAATGAAAAAGGGCGAAGAAAAAACGGTAAGCGCTAAAATGCCCAAAGAAATTGAAGATAAAAAGATTGCAGGTAAAAAAGCTGAGTTTAAATTAACTGCGAAGGAAATAAAAAGAAAATCTCTTCCCGAGATTGATGCGGAATTTCTGAAAAATATGGGAGATTTCGAAACCGCAGATGATTTAAAGAAATTTATTAAGGAAAATCTTGAAGAGCAAAAAAAGACTGCAAGAAAAAATAAGATTTTCTCTGATATTGTTAATTACCTGGTTGAGAATTCCAAATTGGATGTTCCTAAGATAATGATAGATAACGAGATTAAGGAGCTGGCTCATGATTTTGAGCACAGATTACAAGATCAGAATCTCACCAAAGAGCAATATATGCAGTATTTTAAAATAACGGAAGATAAAATTAACGAAGATTTCAGGAAAAGAGCTGAATTTAATGTTAAAGAATATCTTATTTTTAACACTCTTGAAAAAGAACTTAAAGATAAAATTGAACCTTCAAAAGATGAACTTGCATCTGAAAAAGAAAATCTTTTAAATACCACTAAAAAAGAGGAAGACAGAAAAAAGATTGAAGAATATTTTAAAACTCCTGCAGGAGAAAAAAATATTCTTGGGTCAGTAAGACGGAAAAAATTGGTGGACTTTTTAATTGAAAATGCAAAAATTAAAGAATTAAGTTTGGAAGATTTAAAAAAGCTTGCATTAAAAGACAGTGAATCCGAAGAAGACAACAAAGACAGCTTAATTGAGGATAATCTGGATGAAATTTCTGCTGATGAGGAATCAATTGTCGATGAAATTTTATCAGAAGACAAAGAATAAACAGTTAAGAATATTATTAAAATTATGATGAATTATTAATTTTAAATGGTGATAAACAATGAAACCAATCAGTAATGATTATTTAATACCTATGGTTATAGAACAGACAAACAGAGGCGAAAGATCTTTTGATATTTATTCAAGGCTTCTGAAAGAGAGAATAATATTTTTAGGAACAGGAATCGATGATAGTGTTGCCAATGTCATAATGGCGCAATTAATACATCTGGATGCAGAAGATCCCGAAAAGGATATCCAGATTTATATAAACAGTCCCGGGGGAGTTGTTACCGCTGCTCTTGCAATTTATGACACTATGCAGTTTATGAAATCAAAAGTGTCAACAATCTGCATAGGCCAGGCTGCAAGTGCTGCCGCAGTTCTTCTTCTTGCAGGAGAAAAAGGTAAAAGATTTATACTTCCGAATGCAAGAGTGCTGCTGCATCAGCCTTCGGGCGGTATTGAAGGAACAGCTATTGATATTGAAATTCATACCAGAGAGATGATCAGGATCAGGGATTCTTTGAATAATATAATTGCAAAACATACCGGTCAGGACTTAAAGAAAGTTTCAAAAGATATCGAAAGAGATTTTATACTTACTGCGGAAGAAGCTAAAGAATATGGTGTTGTTGATGAAGTAATTTATAAAAAATAGTTATTTAAAGTTGACAGTTACTTCTGATTTTATAGGTTTTTAATAAATAATTTTTAAATTTTTTTATGAATTTTGTATCATATAAAGAATTTGATAAATAAGATTATTAAATAGATCAATTTATTTTAGATATTTTTAAATTTATTTTTGAAAGGTGTTGATAAATTTGTCGGACGGGCAGGAGACAAAAAATGAAGTTTTAAAATGTTCATTTTGCGGAAAATCTCAAAAGCAGGTAAAGAAATTAATAGCAGGTCCGGGCATTTATATATGCGATGAGTGCGTTGATTTATGCAATGAAATTATGGATGAGGAAGCAAAACAGGATAAGGATACCGATTTTCAGGATCTTCCAAAACCAAATGAGATTTATTCGATATTGAATGATTATGTAATCGGACAGGAAAGAGCTAAAAGAGTTCTTTCGGTTGCCGTATATAATCACTATAAACGGATAAAATATGAAAACAAGCTTTCAAAAGACGATGTGGAAATTCAGAAAAGCAATATACTTTTAATCGGTCCGACGGGATGCGGCAAGACGCTGCTTGCCCAAACTCTGGCGAGGATTTTAAATGTTCCTTTTTGTATAGCTGATGCAACAACTTTAACAGAAGCAGGTTATGTAGGTGAAGATGTTGAAAATATTTTGTTAAAATTAATCCAGGCTGCTGATTATGATATTAAAAGAGCCGAGTCCGGGATCATATATATAGATGAAATTGACAAGATTTCAAGAAAATCTGAAAATCCTTCAATAACAAGAGATGTTTCGGGAGAAGGGGTTCAGCAGGCTTTACTTAAAATTTTAGAAGGGACGGAAGCAAATGTCCCGCCTCAGGGAGGCAGAAAACATCCTCATCAGGAGTTTATTCAGATTAACACCACAAATATTTTATTCATATGCGGGGGTGCTTTCGGAGGGCTTGAGGACATAATTGAAAGACGCATTAACAAAAGAAGCATAGGTTTTATTTCTGACAAAATTCCAAAGAAAAATGAAAGAGCGGATCTGCTGCTGCCCCAGGTTATGCCTGAAGATCTGCTTAAGTTTGGTCTTATCCCTGAATTTGTGGGAAGACTTCCTGTTATCTCAACATTAAAAAGTCTGACTGAAAACGATCTGGTAAAAATATTAACTATCCCTAAGAATTCTCTGATAAAACAATATAAAAAAATGTTTGCACTTGACGAAGTGGATTTGATTTTTACAGATGACTCCATAAAAACAATTTCAAAACTTGCGTTAAACAGGGGGACCGGTGCAAGAGGTTTAAGATCAATTCTTGAGGAAGTAATGCTTGATATCATGTATGAAATACCCTCAAGGCAGGATATTAAAAAATTTGTTGTAACCAAAGAAATAGTTCTCGAAAAAGCCGGAAGCAACTCTCCAGATAGACGATCAGAGCAATTTATAAATCCGGAGGAAAAACTGGCTTAATACATTTAAGTGATTAATTCATGAATAAATATAAATATTCTTGCGTCATGTATTTTTTTAAATAAATTTGATAATCATAATAGATGCAATAAATAGAATTTTTTATAATGTTTAAGGAAATTTCCGGCAAATACAGCCCTCAGGATTTTGAAAAAGATATCTACAATTTCTGGATGGAAAGAAATTATTTTCATGGAACTGTAGGGCTTTCAAAAATACCGTTTTCAATGGTAATACCGCCTCCCAATGTCACAGGCTTTCTTCATATGGGACATGCTCTTAATAACACTCTTCAGGATGCAATGATTCGTTACAAAAGGATGAAGGGGTATAACTGTACCTGGATTCCGGGAACCGATCATGCCGGTATAGCGACGCAAAATGTTGTTGAAAGAGAACTGATAAAACGCGGTACTTCACGACATGAACTCGGAAGAGAAAAATTTGTTGAGGAGGTATGGCGATGGAAAGAAAAATACGGAAGCAGGATTATATCACAGCTGAAAATACTTGGATGCAGTTGCGACTGGGAAAGGGAAAGATTTACTTTTGATGAAAGGTATATAAAAGCAGTAAACAGGGAGTTTGTTACTTTATATAATGACGGGCTGATCTATAGAGGCAACTATATGGTTAACTGGTGTCCGAGATGTCAGACAGCCGTATCTGATATTGAGGTTGAACATCAGGATAAACACGGCCATATGTGGGATCTGAAATATCCGCTTATTGATGAAAAAACCGGCGACCCCAGTGAAACTGAGTATATAGTAGTTTCAACAACAAGACCTGAAACAATGCTCGGAGACACTGCCGTAGCCATAAATCCGAAAGACGGGCGATACAAAAAAATAAAAGGCAGGTTTGTCTTTCTGCCTATTGCCGAAAGAAAAATACCGGTTGTTGAAGATGATTATGTTGATATGAAGTTCGGAACAGGCGCGGTTAAGGTTACTCCTTCTCATGACCCGAATGATTTTGAAATAGGCATAAGGCATAATCTTGATAAAATCAACATAATGAATAATGATGCTACTTTTAATGAAAATGCGGGTAAATACAAGGGTCTTGACAGATTTGAAGCCAGAGAAAAGATATTGGCGGAACTCAGGGATAAAGGTTATCTGCTCGGTAAAAAAGATCATGTTTCTTCAGCAGGTTTCTGTTCGAGATGCTCAACAATAATTGAACCCCGTGTTTCATTGCAGTGGTTTGTTTCAATGAAAAAACTTGCAGCTCCTGCAATTGAAGCGGTAAAAACAGGCAGGATAAAATTTACCCCCAAAAAATGGGAAAAACTTTATTTTAACTGGATGGAAAATATAAGAGACTGGTGCATATCAAGGCAATTATGGTGGGGTCATAGAATTCCGGTCTGGTATTGCAGGGATTGTGATGAGATGATTGTATCAGAAGAGGCACCACTTAAATGTCCTAAATGCAATTCCTTAAATTTAATTCAGGATAATGATGTACTTGACACATGGTTCAGTTCGGATATGTGGCCTTTTGCATCAATGGGCTGGCCTGAAGATACTCCCGAACTTAATTATTTCTTCCCGACAAGTCTTTTAATTACCGCTCATGATATTATTTTTTTCTGGGTGGCAAGAATGATAATGATAAGCCTTTATTTTATGAAAGACATCCCATTTGAAGAAGTATTTATCAATCCCCTTGTCAATGATTCCAAAGGTCAGAAGATGAGCAAATCGAAAGGGAATGTGGTTGATCCTGTCGAGCTTATCGATAAATACGGTTGTGATGTCTTAAGGTTTACACTGGCTTCACTGACGACGCCAGGCAGGAACCTTCTTCTGGGTGAAGAAAGGATAGAGGGCTCAAGAAATTTTGCAAATAAGATATGGAATGCATCCAGGTTTGTAATTTCAAGCATGAGCGGATTTGAAGAAGACGTCAAAAATACATCACTGGAGGATCTTAAGCTAAATATATGGGACAAATGGATACTTGAAAGTTTAAATACAACAATTAAAGGTTTTGAAAAATATATTGAAAAATTTAATTTTGCTTTTGCCGCAAGGCTTGCATACAATTTTTTCTGGAGTCAGTTTTGCGACTGGTATATAGAAGTTTCAAAGAGCAGAATTTACAGCGACGATGCCCAGGAAAAGAAAGCGGCAGCTTTTATCTTAAATTATGTACTTGAAAATTATTTAAGAATACTTCATCCTATTATGCCATTTTTAACCGAGGCCGTATGGCAGAACCTTTCTCATGAAGGTGAAAGCATAATGGTTAAGGACTTTCCCGAACCTCAAAAGAAATATTTATCCAGAAAAGAATCCAGGGAAATAGGGCTGCTTTTTGAGATAATAAGCGAGATCAGGAAAATAAGATCGGAGCATAAGGTTAATCCTGCAAGCAAAGTAAAAATTTATCTGATTTCCGCAGCAGAAAAAGAAGATGAAAAGAAACTGTTAGTCGAAAATGAGAATTATATAAAGCTATTATGCAAATCAGATAAAGTAAACTATGGTCTTCCGGAATCACCGCAATCATGTATAAAAACCACTATAAAGGATTTTGAAATATATATCGATATGGCCCAATCCATAGATACAGGGTTTGAAATCAAAAGGATTGAGTCGGAAATTAAAAAAATAAATCTGGAACTTGGAAAATCGCAGTCAAAAATATCAAACCCTCAGTTTATTTCCAAAGCCCCGGAAGAAATTATCCGGAAAGAAAAAAATAAGGCTGAAGAATACAAGGCTTCTATAAAAGCTCTGGAGAATGAACTGAATATAGTTAAAAATTTAATGAAATAATTTTTTAGGCTGGCATTATTTTGAATTATAACGAAGTTTGTAAATATTTAGACGGTACGCTTGTTTTTGGCATAAAACCTAACCTGCTAAGGATTAACAGGATTTTAAACCTTCTTGATGATCCGCATACTAAGGTCAACTTTATCCATATTGTAGGCACAAACGGTAAAACTTCAACTACAAAAATGACAGCGGCAATACTTAACTCTCATGGTTTTAATTCAGGCTACTACATCTCCCCGCATATTTATTCTTATACCGAAAGGATATCCGTAAACGGCAGCGATATTTCAGAGGAAAAATTTGTAAAAACGTTTGAAGATGTTTTTCCGTTGATTAAAGAAGTAAACAAAATGAATCTTGACGGAGAAATGACTCAGTTTGAAATTCTGACTGCCATGATGTTTAAAGCCGCTTTTGAGGAAAAACTTGATGCAATGGTCCTGGAAGCCGGTATGGGAGGAAGATGGGATGCAACAAATGCAGCAGTATCCAGGGTAGCGGGGCTTACAGGTGTCAGTCTTGAACATACCAAAATTCTTGGCGATACGATATCTGCGATCACAAAAGAAAAAGCCGAAGTTATAAAAAACGGCACCCTGGTTGCAACTGCAAGCACCGATAATATTGTTTTAAATGTCCTTAAAGATAAAATCAGAGATACAAAATCAGATTTATATGTAATAGGTAAAGATTTTAAATTGATAAATGTCAGGAAAGAAGGCATTGAGGGATTTAAGGCAGATATCAGAGGGATTTTTAACAGATATGATAATATTTACTTTCCGTTGCCGGGGAATTATCAGCAATCAAATCTTTGTCTTGCGATAGTATTAAGCGAGCTTTTTGCCAATATTTTTAATAAAAAGTTAAGCAGTGAAAAAATAAATGAAAGTCTTTTTCATACAAATATCACGGGAAGATTTCAGATAATGAAAAAGAGTCCTGTGTTTATTTCCGATGCTTCGCATAACCCTGAAGGTATTAAAAATTTAACGCAAAATCTTGATGAATACTTTAAAGGGAAAAGAAAAATAATTATTTTTTCTGTTCTCAAGGATAAAAATTATAAAGAAATGGTAAGCAGCATATTACAGTTGTCGGATTTAATTATTTTAACGTCTTCCGGCACTGAAAGAAGCCTTCCTGTCGATGATCTTGAGGTGGAAGTTTTAAGGCAGATGGAAAAATTAAAGGAGGAAGGTTTAAGAATGCCACAGTTTATTTATAAAATTGACAGCATTGAAAATTCGATAAAATATTCTTTAAAAATTGCTTTAAAAGATGATATTATATGTCTAACCGGTTCAATAACCAACCTCGAATTTGTTAAATCAGAATATTTTTGATAAAATTGCTTGTGTGCGATTTTTTGCAATCTGAGGTCGGATTTTTTTGTTTTTTAGCAGAAGATTTGGAGGATTGATGGATATACTGAAGTATGTAAATAATGTGGTGGAATTTTTTACTAATCCCATCTGGAAATATTTGTTATATGGGATTATTTTTATGCTTATAGTAACATGGCTTTCATTTGTTTACTGGACTTTCAGGGATGCAAAACTAAGAGATGCCCCTGCTCCTTTCTGGGCAATAGTTGTTTTTGTTTTGAATTATGTAGGGCTGATTTTATATCTGATTTTAAGGCCGCCTGAATATATTGACGATATTGTGGAAAGAGACCTTGAAATAAGAAAAACGGAGCTTATGCTTTCAGGTGGAAGCTCCAAGTGTCCGGCCTGCGGGAAGGAAGCAAGGGATGATTTTTTAATTTGCCCATACTGCAGGAAAAAATTAAAAAATTCATGTGTGAGCTGCGGCAGACCGTTGAATCTTGACTGGAAAATCTGCCCTTATTGCAAGTCTGCACAATAAAGACAGTAATTTAATTTTTATGGATTATTAAAAACAATTGATGAGTCAAACAGGGACCGTCTCTTTGACTCTCTTGATTTCTCATTTTAAAAATATAATTTTAAAAAAGACAAATAAGTAATAGGGGAGGCTGCTATGAACCTAAAAACTGATGAGAAAAACGAAACGGTTAAAAAAATCAAAGTTGAAGACAAAACACGGAAACTTGATAATGACATTAAAAATTGCGAAAGAAGCCTTATAATAATCAAACCGGATGGAGTTGAAAAAAAGGTAGTCGGAGATATAATTTCAAGATTTGAAAAAGCTGGGCTTGAAATTGAAAGAATAAGAGTTCTTGAGATAGACAGGTCTCTTGCCAATATACATTATCGCGAACATGTGGGGAAACCTTATTTTGAAAGACTTATGAACTACATGACAAGCGGTCCTTCAATTATAATGATAATCAAAGGTGAGAACGCCATTTCAAAAGCACGGGAACTGATGGGGCCAACAGATCCGTCAAAAGCCGAAAAAGGAACAATAAGGGGCGATTATGGTTCAGATATTACAATTAATGCTATCCATGGTTCCGATTGTTCTGAAAGCGCGGAAAGAGAAATAAATATATTTTTTGGCAATTACCTGTAAATCTATTCTATTGCAATTTTTAGAATAAAAATATAAAAAATAAAAAAGTAATTGATTATTAATAAAAAATGTAATATTAGTTTATATGATTGTTAATAATTAATTTTGGTTTCTCTTTAAATATTAATATTTAAGTATTTGGCTGATAAGGTATGATTTTGAGAAGAAGAGGCATTGTTGTTTTTTTTATAGTACTGGCCGGAGGCATTTTAGGTGCCATACTGGGCTATGTTCTGAAAGATATTGTACCGATTCTTGACCAGGGACTAAAGGTAGGTACAGATAATTTAAGTTTAAATTTATACTTATTCGATGTAAATTTTGGCATTCATATAAATATTACATTGGGCGCTATTATCGGATTGCTCCTTGCATTTTTACTGGCTGATGTTTTTAGAAGAAAATAATAAAATTAAATTTATTTTAGCTTCTGCTTCACCTCGCAGGTCGCTCATTCTAAGCTTACTTAAAATTAATTTTGATGTGATTGTTCCTTTTGACTGTCATGAAGAAGTTTTTCAGGATCCTTACGTTACCGTAATTGAAAATAGCATAAAAAAATCTAAAAATATTTCTGATTATGTTAAAATTAATGAAATAAAAATTTTAACGGAAATTGGTTATAGGGATATTTTAATATGCGGTTTTGATACTATTGTTTATTTTGAAAATAAATATTATTTTAAGCCAAAAGATTTAACAGAAGCAAAAAATTTTATAAGTTCCTTTTCAGGAAAAACCCATAGTGTTATAACAGGAATATGCGTGTTAGATTACAAGACGGGTATTATTAAAACAGATTTTGAAGAAACAAAAGTTACCTTCAGGAAATTAAGCGGGGAGGATATAGACAACTTTTTATCAAATGAGTATGTTCTGGATAAAGCCGGTGCATATAATATAGAAGGTTATGGGGCATCACTGGTTAGAAAAATAAACGGATGTTTTTTTAATGTAGCGGGGCTTCCGGTTTATAAGTTTTTAAACATTTTAAAAAAATATGGATATAATTTAAATAATTTTAATAGTATTTAATAGCAGTTAAGGAGAATTGATGTTTGATTTTTTTCTGAATGTAGTGGGAAGAGATATGGGAATTGATTTGGGGACAGCCAACACCCTTGTTTATGTGAAAGGCAAGGGAATTGTTCTGGATGAACCTTCAATTGTGGCAATAGACAAGGATTCCAACAGGATTTTAGCTGTGGGAAAAGAAGCAAAGAGGATGGTCGGAAGAACACCAGGCAACATAGTTGCGATAAGACCTTTAAAGGATGGGGTTATAGCTGATTTTGAAACTACGGAAAAAATGCTGAGGTATTTTATTCAAAGAGTCCATAAAAATGTAGCTTTTGCAAGACCCAGGATTGTAATATGTGTTCCTTCAGGCATAACTGCCGTTGAAAGAAAAGCAGTAATAGAAGCTACTGAACAGGCAGGTGCAAGATCGGCATATATAATCGAAGAGCCGCTTGCTGCAGCCATAGGTGCGGATTTACCGATAAACGAGCCGACAGGATCAATGATTGTAGATGTTGGCGGCGGGACTTCTGAAGTTGCAGTTATATCTCTGGGAGGAATAGTTGTAAGTCAGTCTTTAAGAATCGGCGGAGACGAATTGGATGAAGCAATAACATACTATCTTAAAAAAGAACATAACCTTTTACTTGGTGAAAGAAGTGCAGAAAGAGTAAAGATTGAAATAGGTTCTGCTTTTCCTCTGGAAAATGAAGAAAAAATAGAAATAAACGGAAGAGATCTTGTTACCGGGCTGCCTAAAACAATCATTATTACAAGTCAGCAGATAAGAAAAGCACTTGAGAAAACAGTTTCGGATATAGTAAATTCAGTAATTGAAGTTCTTGATGTCACTCCGCCTGAACTGTCATCCGATATCATGAAAAGAGGAATTGTACTGAGTGGGGGCGGAGCCTTGTTAAAGGGGCTTGCCGAGAGAGTAAGCAGGGAAACTCATTGTCCGGTATATCTTGCAAATGATCCTCTTGCATCAGTTGCACTTGGGGCAGGCAGATGTTCTGAAGATTTTGCAACTCTTAAAAAATATTTAAAATATTCAAAGCACTAGAGACATTGCAAAATTTTAAATTTATAATTTAATTAATGGCATCCCCAAGAAACAGTTTAAGAAATATTATAATTATAAGCGTAATTATAATAATCAGTCTTGTAGTTATTACAGCCAGTTTTAAAGATGTAAATTTTGTTAAAGGTTTAAAAACAAAAACTTTAGATATATTCAGGCCGCTGCAGGAAAAGATATTTACCGCTTTTCATCCTCTTGTAAGAACAGTTGATAATATTAAAAACTTCTTTGGGCTTTCCCGGAGAGTAAAGGAACTTGAACAGGAAAAGGCAAAGCTGCTTAATGACTACAGTGAAAATATTAATTTGAAAATAGAAAACAATTCCCTTCGCGAGCTGCTTAATATTAAGCAGAGAAAGAATTACAAGACTGTTTCTGCCAAAGTCATAGGATACAATGAAGAAAAATGGGAATCCGAAATAACTTTAAATGTTGGCAAAAACGATGGAGTGATTGAAGGTATGGGGGTTATTAATGAAAAGGGTTTTATCGGGATTGTCATTTTAAGTGCAGGCGATTCGTGTAAGGTGAGACTTTTAAATGACCAGCAGATCAGCATAGGTGCAAGGATTCTTTCCTCAAGGAGTCTGGGTATGGTTGAAGGAAGCTCCAGTAAAAAAATTTTCTTAAATTATATATCCAAGGAAGATATTGTATATAACGGTGATATAGTGATAACGTCTGAATTCGGTAAATATATTCCGCCTGAAATACTGATAGGTATAGTTAAAAATATATCAGATTCAGATGAAAATCCTTTTAAGACAATAGAAATTGAACCTTTTGTAAATTTCAGATCAATTGAAAATGTACTGGTGATATTGGAATGGTAATAGCGGTAAAGTTTTTACTTTTAAAATTAATCTTATGAAAATTCTTGATAAGGTTTTTGATTTTTTTATATTAATATTTTTTTTAATTTTGCAGGTGGTATTTGCCCAACAGCTAAAATTATATTATATAAACTTTGACTTTATCCTTGTTGTTATAATTGCCATAACTTTTAAAAACAATATAACCGTCGGAATGTTCTATGGTTTTTTTGCCGGTTTTATTCTTGATTTACTGTCAAGTCATATTGTCGGGGTTTCTCCTCTGATTTTTGCACTGGATGCTTTCTTAATAGGAAAATTGCTGGAATCCGGATTAAAATTAAGATTATTAAGTTACGTTCTGACGGTTTTTATGTTAACTGAAATTAATATTGTGATAATAAATATTATTTATTATTTGTTTAGCTATAATATTAATCTTGTTTCAATGGGACTTGATTTATTATTAAAACCTGTGTTTAACATATTATTGATATTTATAATTTTTCCGTTAATAAGGGTAAAATTCTCAGGAGAAGAATTAATTGAACATCAGTAATAATAAAAGATTAATTTTCATCGGCTATCTTGTGATAGTGACTGTTGTAGTCCTGATACTCAGATTATATTTTCTTCAGGTAATGAGCGGGGAAGTTTATGCTGAAGCTGCCTCTCAGAATATTACAAGGTCAAGGTCCACCGCTGCCCCGAGAGGAAATATTTATGACAGAAACGGAAAACTTCTTATTGAAAGTGTACCGACGGTGGCGGTTGCCGTAGATCCTTATACTGTCTTAAAAAGAGATGATGTACTCAACATATTAAGCAGCAAACTTCACCTGTCTTATTATGATTTGAAAAACAAACTTGAAAATACTAAAACAACTTATATTGACAGAGTGATAATCAAGCAGAATATTGATAAGGAAACGCTTATATATTTGAAGGAAAACAGCCAGGATTTACCCGGAGTTGAAGTAGTGAATATGTTTTTAAGAAAATATAATTACGGTTATCTTGCTTCTCATATTCTGGGCTATACGGGTGAAATTAATGAAGAAAAATTAAGTCAG
>JAJFVM010000026.1 GCA_021371805.1 bacterium | reverse complement strand
AATATTATTTTTGAAATCTTATCCATGTTCCATTTTTCATTAAAGCTGCTATTGCTTATGCAGCAGAATTAGCTAAAGAACGAATCATCCCTATTGGTATAGGAGCATAAAGTTGAAATTTAAAATCGATGAAAATCTGCCGGTCGAATTTGTCGATGTGCTCGAATCATCTGGATATGCAGCAATGACTGCACTTGAACAAGAACTAAATGGAAAAGTTGACTCGGCAGTAATTAATAAATGTCTGAAAGAAAAATTTATTTTAGTTACCCTTGATTTAGATTTTGCTGACATAAAGCTTTATCCACCGTATAAATATCCTGGCATTATAATTATCCTTGCAAAGTATCAGGATAAATGGCATCTGCTTGAAATATTATAAAAGTGTTATTTCGAATTTTAAACATGATAAGATAAAAGGCGCCTAATTATTTTTCCTGGGGCTGCCTCCTTATTTGTTCTGAAGCCAGTTGCTGCAGATTTGCAAATGATTTAAGGTTTGAGGATCCTTCAACGGATTTAATGGCGATATCCTGAACCTTTTGATAGGATTTCTCCAATTGCACTGAAAGATTGGCAATTTGCGCGCTCTGGTCTTTTACAGTTTTTTCAAGGGATTCGATTCGGGTTTTGAGCACGTTTCTTTCGCCATCAAATTCTTTTCTTATTAATTCTTCTTTATTTTTTGCTTCAAGTGTAATTCTTTCCGTTGTCTCCTTAACTGCTTTGTTGACAGCTTCTTTGGTTTCATCGGGAAAGACGGTAACCTTCTTTTGCAGTTCTGCTAATTCTTCTTCCCTTTCTGTGACTGCTTTCTCCCTTTCGGTAAGCTCTTTTTCCATATACTCTTTTTTCAACTGAATCTCTTTTTCTGTTTTTGCCATCTCATCTTCAAACTTATTTCTTGCCAGCAATTGTTCTCGCTTAAAAGTATAGTTATATTCTTCCTTTTCCCTTTCCCGTCTTTTTGCCTCTGAAGTATCTCTTTCTTTGATTTCTGCTTCATACTCTTTTTTTTCTTTTCCCCACTCTTCACGGGTTGTGCTGATTTCCCGGTTAAGTTCTTCCCTTTGGGCAGCCATTTCCAGTTCAAATTCCTGATGCTTCTTATTTTGTGCTTCTATTAATGCTGCAAGTGTTTCAGCTGATCTTTCTATCTCATATAATTCTTTAAGCTCTTCATCCTTAATTTCAATAGCTTTCTGAATTTGATTGAATTTACTGACCTCTTCCTCAAGTCCATCGGAAATATGGGTGAGCTTTTTCCCTATTTCCAGCTTCAATCTGCCTATTTCACTAATGACTCCCTCTGAAGATAAGGTTTCTGCTACTTCCACAACCTCTCTATTCTTTTTTTCTTCAATCTTTTTTTCCGGTTTCAGTTCAGCTTCACTCTTCTCCTGCAGTTGTTTAAGAAGTGCATTATAAGTATCAATCATTTCTTTTTTTGTATTTGATATTGACAAGACTCTGTGTTTTATTTTTTCCTCTGCCATAATTTCTCCTTTCTCTTCCTGATAGTTTAATATAAATCAAAAGATGGAACAAGTGCTAAGTCAAATTATCCCTAATAATATGAAGGATATAATTATCTTTATATTGCATTTTCCATTGCATTGGGCTATTCCCATTTATCCAACTTTTCTGAACTGTATAAATTTGTCCGTGAGCATAAAAAGAAAGTAGGCCAAAAGCTCTATCTTTTTATTGATGAGGTTCAGGAAATTAAAGATTGGGAAAAGGCTGTAAATTCTTTTTTTGCTGATAATGATGCAGATATATGCGGCAAATGGCGTCATTGATTCAATAACAAAAGATTTGGTTTCAGGTGTAGTGTAACTTTAATATTAATATCGCAAAAAAACATTTAATGAGAACATTTAATGAGAGGCGGATATATAAAAAATAATTATTTAATGTATAATAACTAAAAATTAACTTTAATATTTCTTTTTTAGTATTAAAATTCTTTAACATAAAGTTTTAATATGAGAGGTATTAAAGTTATACTTATTTTACTGATCTTAAATATTTTATTTTATTAATTTTTAAACTATGTTTAATTATTCAAATATCAGGGAAAGGTGAATTTTTGAGCATTTTGGTAACAGGAGGAGCTGGATTTATAGGCTCAACCTTATGTGAAAAATTGACTGCTTCAAATCAGAAAATAATTTGCATTGATAATTTCAACAATTTCTATAATCCTCTGATTAAAAAAAATAATATTTCAAATTTAATAAAAAATAAGAATTTCACACTCTATGAAACTGATATTTGTGACAGGAATTCATTGAAAAAAATATTCAAAGAAAATAAGATCGAACTCGTCATACACCTTGCGGCAATGGCAGGAGTAAGACCTTCTATTGAAAATCCTTTGCTTTATGAGAAAGTAAATATAGAAGGTACCATAAATATTCTTGATTGCCTTAAAGAAAACAATATTAAAAAAATGATTTTTGCATCCTCATCATCTGTCTATGGCGGAAATAAAAAAACCCCTTTTTCTGAAGAAGACAAGGTTGATAATCCGATATCGCCTTATGCTGCAACAAAGAAAGCAGGAGAACTTTTGTGTTATACCTATCATCATCTTTATGATATTTCCATATATTGTTTCAGATTCTTTACGGTTTACGGACCAAGACAGAGACCTGAAATGGCAATTCATAAGTTCACCAGACAGATATTTAATAACAATGAAATAAGCATATTCGGGGATGGCAGCTCAAGCCGCGATTATACCTATATCGATGATATCGTTACGGGTACAATTAACTGCATCAGTATTATAAAGGGTTATGAAATTATAAACCTTGGCAATTCCCACCCTACTTCACTTGCAGATCTGATAAAATTATTGGAAAGCTCATCAGGAAAACAGGCGGCAATAAGGAACGAATCAATGAAACCAGGTGATGTTTTTACAACTTTTGCTGATATAAGCAAGGCGTCAAAATTATTGAATTATGCTCCAGAGACACCTATAAACGAGGGTATAAATAAATTTATTTTGTGGTATAAGCAAATGAAAGAAGATGGAAAGCTATATGAATAATAAAAACAAAATTTCCAAAGCTGAAAGCACGATCGAGATCAAGGAACCTGTTTATCTGACGGTAGTAATTCCCATCTACAATGAAAAACAAAACATATCATATTTATATGATAATTTAAATAATGTTCTTCCGGGTATAGGTAAAAAATACGAGGTAATTTTAATTGATGACGGAAGCACAGATGGTTCTTTTAAAGAGCTCCTTAAAATTCATGAGCAGAATAAGAATTATAAGATTATAAGATTGAGGAAAAATTTCGGACAGACTCCTGCAATGAGTGCGGGCTTTGACTATGCAAACGGAGAGGTTATTATTACTCTTGATGCAGATCTGCAAAATGATCCTGAAGATATTCCCGCCCTGCTGGAGAAAATTAATGAAGGTTATGACATCGTGAGCGGATGGAGGATAAACAGGCAGGATAAAGCAATATCCAGGAAGCTTCCTTCTATAATTGCAAACTGGCTGATAGCCAGGCTTACAGGAGTAAAAATTCATGATTACGGATGTACTCTTAAGGCTTACACAAGTGATGTTGCCAAGAATGTTGACCTTTACGGTGAAATGCACAGATATATACCTGCGGTTGCCAGCTGGATGGGAATAAGCGTTGCAGAAGTTCCCGTTCATCATCATCCAAGAAAATTCGGGAAATCGAAATATGGAATTTCAAGAACAGTAAGAGTAATCCTTGACATAATTACGATAAAATATCTTTTAAGCTATTCGCAAAAGCCTATTCAGATTTTCGGGCTGATAGGGCTCATAACAGGTGGAATAGGAATCATTATCACAATTTATCTTATAATAATGAGGCTCTTTTTTAATATGGCGTTGTCAAGCAGGCCTTTGTTCACTCTTTCCATATTTATGATATTCATAGGTGTGCAGCTTATAACAATGGGGATCCTCGCAGAATTAATCATGAGGACATATCACGAAACTTCAGGTAAACCAACTTACGCGGTAAGAGATATTATTGATTAGCCAGACGCTAAAATTGCATTTTCCTTAATAAAATAAAAACATGTTTATAAGAAAATTTCTGGAATCTTTAGATTCAGTAAATTAATATTATTATACTAAAGTACGTTATTTTTTATTCCTGTTTATTTTCCTTCTGTCCTGCAAGCTTGTTTTTGATTACTTTTGCCGGTATCCCGACAGCAACAGAAAATGGAGCCACATCTTCATTAACAACTGCAGAAGCACCTATAACAACGTTGTGCCCGATTTCAACTCCGTCAAATATTGTTGCTTTTGCTCCCAGCCAGCAGTTCTCACCGATGACAATTCCTTTACTGGTTCCTTGAATTAAACTGACAGGCTGGTCTTCTGATTCATGGATATGATCTCCTGCAATAATATAAACATAGGCAGCAACCAAAGTATTTTTTCCGATAGAGACATGACTTGAGCTCTGGACTTCGCAGTTAAACCCGATATTAACATTTTCTTCCAGGATAATGTCACCATCCTTACAGCTTAAAATAGTATTACGCCCGATATATGAACCGTTTTTTATTTCTATGCCTTTATTATCATTCCCTTTGGCGTCAAGCATGCAGTTTTCATCAATTAATACATTATCTCCGATAATAATCTTATTAGGGTGCCTTAAAGTGATATTACGGCCAAAAACAACTCCCTTGCCAATTTTCTTGAATAAAAAACGATAAAAAATCTTTCTTAAAAGTATCCCCAGAGCTCCGGGACAACCTGAAAAGGTTGAAGTAAGAAACTCATATTTAAGAAGTGCTGCTATCCCTTTTTTACCTACAACAAGATCCGAATATTTTCCGGCTTGTGACCCGCCGCCCCCTGTAATATGTGAAGACCTTACATTATGATTAATTACTTTATATTTTTTATCATTTCCTATTTTATTTTCAGTATCCCGGCGTTTTGAATTTTGTGTATTTATTTTTTCCATTACTTGACACAGGTACTCCTTTCAGGTTAAAAATAAAAATGCTGATATCAAATTTAAGTCGAAACATTTTATTTATTTAAAATAACAGGTAAAACAACTACCTTAGGAAATAATACTTAAATAAAATTAATTATTCAATACTTATTATCTCAAACAACAATAGGTGGAAATGGAGATTATGTGTTCATAAAAAATAAAATAAAGATCATGACAGCAGGGAAAGTATCCGGAGGCCAGGCTGCTTACGGTTTTATATTCAGTGAAGAATTAACAGCAAGAAATTTAAATAATGACGAATTTCTGGCTGTAATGTATGAAGCGTTTTTTGATTAAGAGAAGTTAAAATTGCATTTTCCCGAATATATTTACAATAAAATTCCCGAAATCACTTTTTAGAAAATCAATATTCATTATTTCAATAAAAATTACAA
>JAJFVM010000249.1 GCA_021371805.1 bacterium | reverse complement strand
AAGATCTTTGAAATTGTTGATTTAAAAAGCGAGAAAACAAAGTAAATAAACAACTGGAGGTACATGGTGAAAGAATTACTAGAGTATATGGTTAAAGAGCTAGTAGATAATCCAAACGATGTTGAAATTACCGAAGAAGCTGAAGGCGACAAAACAGTTATCTTTAAACTGAAGGTTGCTGAAAATGATCTGGGAAAAGTTATTGGTAAAAAAGGTAGGACCGCTAATGCCCTCAGAGTTGTTATGAGAGCCGCTTCTGCTAAAAGGGGAAAATCTTCCATCGTTAAAATTATTGACTGATAAAAGTTTATTTTACATATATAAATGTTTGATGCTTGAAAAAAAATAAATTTAAGATTAGCCGGGATAATTGGTAAACCTCATGGATTGCATGGGGAGGTAATTTTAAAATTTATTACCGATTATCCCAATTCTATTAAAAGGGGCACTATTTTTTACATTGACAAAGAAAAATATAAGATTCTTGAAGTTGAAAATATAAGAAGTATTAACTTAGATGTAAAAAACGGTGCAATAGTGAAATTTAATGGTGTTAATGATAGAAACTCTGCTGAAGAAATAAGAGGGATCAGCTTATTCAGAGAAGAGAATTACTTTCCGGTTTTACAGCAGGAAGAATACTGGGTTGACGATTTGATAGGCTGCAGTGTCTTTACAAATAATGATTCTTATATTGGCGAAGTTAAAGATGTCAACCGCAATGTTGCAAACGATAATATACTGGTAAAGAAAGGCTTAGACAGCATTGAAATTGCAGGTATTAAGGAAAACGAATTTTTTATCCCCTTGATTGAGGATTATATAGATTATATAAATACAGACGAAAAAAAGATTGTACTTAAAAAAATCCCTGAATATTTTTAAAAATTATTATTTTAAAAATTTAACTTTTAAAATAATTTAAATTAAGCAAATTTCATTAATTTCATTAATTATTAAATCAATGCAATCCTATTAAAATGATATTCGATGTTATAACAATTTTTCCGGATTTAATCTTTGAATATAAAAATTACGGCGTAACCAAAGAAGCTTTTATAAAAAATATTGCACAATTAAATATTTATAATCTTAGAGATTTTACTAAAGAAAAACATAAAAAAGTTGATGACAGACCTTACGGAGGCGGATCCGGGATGGTCATGATGGTGCAGCCTTTTTATGATGCCGTTAAATTTATTAAAGAAAAAGAAAAACAGAAAGTAATACTTTTGACTCCAAGAGGGGAAAAATTAAACCAGGATAAATTAAAATATTTTTCCGGTCTTGAAAATATAATTTTGCTTTGCGGAAGATATGAAGGGGTAGATGAAAGAGTAAGCAAGTCTGTGGTTGATATTGAAGTTTCAATAGGGGACTATATATTGAGCGGAGGGGAGCTGCCTGCAATGATAATAATGGACGGGATTTTAAGACTTCTTCCGGGAGTTGTACATAGTGAGGACTCTGTTAAACTGGAATCCTTTGAAGATGATTTGCTGGAATTTCCGCAATATACAAGACCTCCTGAATTTATGGAATTTAAAGTGCCGGAAGTATTAATTGGAGGAAATCATAAAGAGATTAAAAAATGGAGGGAGCAAAAGTCTTTTGAAATTACGAAAAAAAGAAGGCCAGATTTATTTGACAAATCCCTTTAAATTATTTATAGTTTGAAAGTTATTTTTTAATAATAAATCTTATTTAATATATTTTTCCGGAGTATAAAATGAATAATTTGGATAAAGTTGAAAGCAAATATTACAGAAATGATGTTCCAGATTTTAAACCTGGGGACAAAGTAAAAGTAAATATAAGGATCAGTGAAGAAAACAAGGAAAGAATCCAGACATTTCAGGGCATAGTAATAAACAGGCAAAGTGGTGGTCTTAATGAAACTTTTACCGTTAGAAAAATCTCTTTCAATATCGGTGTAGAAAGAACTTTTTTAATTAATTCTCCAATGATACATTCCATTGAAAAAGTCAATGCCGGAATTGTCAGAAGAGCAAAACTATATTACCTGCGAGACAAAATAGGTAAGAAATCCAGAGTAAAAGTCGAAGAATAATTTTTGTAAAGAACAATTTTAATAATAATTAAAGTATTTCGATTTTTTGCTTATGGGCAAGCATGCTGCTTCATTAAAAGCGAATAAAAGTTTCGGACGAGAACTCCTGTCATATGTTATTGTAATATTTTTTGCTGTACTTATATCCGTACTCTTCAGAATATTTTTTTTTGAACCCTTTATTGTCCCGACTCCTTCAATGGAAACAACTTTAATGGTTAAAGACAAGGTAATAGTTGATAAGATTTCATATAAGTTTAAAGGCATTAAAAGAGGAGATATAATTGTATTTCACTCACCGGTAACCGAAGGAAAGGATTTAGTAAAAAGAGCAATTGCTTTTGAAGGTGAGACATTATTACTTGGTACCGACGGTGTTATTTATATAAACGGCAAACCTATTGATAAAGATTATTATGCCAGTAATGCTCCTCCCGGGTACACCGGGCAGACTTACAAGATAGGTAAAAATGAAATATTTGCCATGGGTGATAACAGAGATAACAGCTATGACAGCAGATATTTCGGACCAATACAAAAAACCGATATCTTTGGCAAAGTTTTAATGATTTACTGGCCGCCTAACCGCATAAAATTTGTAAAATAATATTCCTCACGGCAAGCAGGTTAATCTATAATATATTACGGATGCGACAACCGGGAATGTTTTAAAAGGGATATATTCTGATTATTCTTGTTTTATATAATTTAATTACATTAATGTGATCCTGGTTTTTACCGGTTTATTTTTATATGAAGATAAAAGAATCAAACAGATTAATAAATTTGTGTGTGTTTGAAGACGGCCTGTATATGCAAGGTTTTGATAAAATAGCGGGCGTAGACGAAGTAGGCAGAGGTGCACTTGCAGGCCCTATTGTAGCAGCAGCTGTAATTCTAAAGAGAAGCAATATTTTTATTGAAGGGGTTAATGATTCAAAAAAAATAACTTATAAAAAAAGAAAAGAACTGTTTCAGGTAATAATTAATAGCTGTATCTGCTATTCAATAGCCGGAATGTGCTCAAAAAAAATTGATAAAATTTCACTTGGGAAAGCTAATACTGCCATATTAAACAAAGCAATTGAAAGGCTGGCAACAACTCCTCAGATAGTACTTTCAGACGCTTTACCATTTCATAACTCTGTTCCTGTGCTTCCGATAATAAATGGTGATGAATTAAGCATCTCCATTGCAGCCGCCTCGATTATTGCCAAGGTTACAAGAGATGAAATAATGGAAAAATTTGCTGCAATATATCCTGAATATGGTTTTGATGAAAACAAAGGCTATGGCACTGAAAGGCATTTTTCGTGCCTTAAGAAATACGGCCCCTGTCCTATACACAGGCTAAGCTTTAACGGAGTTTTAATTAAGAAGGAAAGTATGTTTTAAACATAAAAAAATATAGTTTTAACAATTATAAATAAAATCCGGTATAAATAATCATAATTTCAAAAAAGCAATTTTTTTTAAAATCTTAAAATTGAATTTAATTTATATTTTTAATTAAAATAACCATGCCTAAAAACAACAAAATAATCGGAAATTTTGGGGAAAGATTAGCGGTTAATTATCTTGAAGGCATGAATTTTAAGATTATCCGTAAAAATTATAAATGTATATTTGGTGAGATTGATTTAATTGCAGTCGCAGGAAATGAAATAGTTTTTACTGAAGTCAAGACAAGAACAAACCTGAATTACGGCTATCCTATTGAGGCAGTAACCAGGGGTAAATTAAAAAGGATTAAGGAAACTTCACAATATTTTTTAATAAATAACGGCATTCTTGAAAATAAGAATTATAATTTCAGATTTGATGTTATTTCAATAGTAATTTCGGAAGAATTGACGGACGCAATTTTGTCGGAAAAAGACATTGATATTATAGATATCAGCAAGTTAAGAAACGGTATAGATTATAACCTTGAGCATTTAAATTCAATTTAGCTTAAATTCCATTTATTTTTATTATTAAATATTTAATATAAATTTAAATTTCATGTTTTAAGATCCCGTAAACCTCGAACTTTAAATAAAAAGTTATAAAACTTATTGGTATTCTTTTATTTATCGTTATTAATAATAAATCAGCCGTTAAATATTTTTTAAATATTACTTTATTAAATTTATTTATGTAATTAAATAATTGACTAATTATATATTTATGTATAATATTAATTCATGTTTTTTAAATTAGACAGCTTTTCATTGATGGGCATAGAGGCTATAAAAGTTAGTGTGGAGATACACATTTCAAACGGTATGCCGTCTTTTACAATAGTAGGACTTCCGGACAAGTCCATAAATGAAGCCCGCGACAGGGTGAAAGCTTCAATAATAAATTCCGGTTTTAAATTTCCAATGAAAAAAATCATTATAAACCTGTCTCCTGCGGACCTAAGAAAGGAAGGCTCTTTTTATGATCTTCCTATAGCATTGGCAATAATAGCATTAAGCGGACAAGTCAGCAGCGACCTTTTCAATTACTCTTCTTTTATCGGTGAGCTTTCTCTTGACGGATTGATTAATCCCGTAAGGGGTATTTTATCAATGACTCAGGCAGCTGTACAGATGAAGAAAAATTACTTTTTTGTTCCAAAAGGAAATGAAGATGAAGCAGGGCTTATAAAAGATATAGCAATAATAGGGTGTGCTGATTTAGCAGAATGTATAAAAATATTAAAAAATAAAGAAGAAGTAAGCAAATTCGTTTATAAAAGCCATGGTTCCGGAAATGTTTGCTCCAATAAGCATAGAGTTGATTTTTCCGAAGTAAAAGGCCAGAGCAGAGCAAAGAGAGCTATGGAGATAGCTGCGAGCGGAATGCACAATATTCTCATGATAGGTCCGCCGGGTTCAGGAAAATCAATGCTTGCCGAAAGAGCGGTAACCATAATGCCTGATTTAAATTATGATGAAAGTATTGAAGTTACAAAAATATATAATTTAGTAAAGAGAAGAAAGTATGAGTTGATTATTGAAAGACCGTTTAGAAATCCGCATCATACGATAAGTGAATCCGGTCTCATCGGAGGAGGAATTTATCCGAAACCGGGCGAGATAAGCCTTGCTCATAAGGGGATTTTGTTTTTAGACGAGTTTCCTGAATTTTCCTCAAGGCTTTCAGAATCCTTAAGACAACCTATCGAGAATAAAAGCATAGTTATTACAAGAAATAATGTCTCTTACAAATTTCCCTGCAGCTTCATGCTTATTCTGGCAATGAATCCGTGTTTCTGCGGTTATTATGGAGATAAAAGCAAAAGATGCAGATGTTCAAAAAAGGAAGTCGAAAAATATTGGAGGAGAATTTCAGGACCTATTTTGGACAGGATAGATATGCAGATTACGCTTCCAAGATTAAAGGAAGAAGATTTTTTAGAAAATGTTTTTGTAGAAAATTCCTGCACTATTAAAGAAAGAGTAAGCAAAGCTTTTACTATACAAAATAAAAGATATTTAAACGATATAATAAATCATAATTCTGAGGCTGGAGTGTGCTATATAAATAACTGGATAAATCAAAATCAGGATTTAAAAAAGGTAGTAGCTGATTTTTCTAAAAAATCACGGCTGACTGCAAGGGGAATGTCAAGTTTAATAAAAATATCAAGGACAATAGCTGATCTGGAAAACTCAGATGAAATAACTCAAAATCATTTTATCGAAGCTTTTCAGTATAAGATCTTAAATAATATTTAAAACCTTAAAATATTTGACCTTTAAGTCTTGTAAAAATGATAAATGATAAAGTTAATTTGAAAGCGTTAAGAAATTGTCAAACAGCGAAATAAATTTAAAAATATTAAAACTGTTTTTTAATTTTAAGATAAAACCATCTGATTTTATAAATATTTATAAAAGAAATAAAGATATTGAGTTAACTGCGGATTATTTTTCAAATAAGGAAAATAAAAATTTAAAGTTATTTGATAAAGATAAATACCATTCCGCACAAATCTGTAAAAACTTTAACTCAATAATAAAATATCTTTATAAAAACAATGTCAGTGTTTTTAATATATCCCAGAAGGAATACCCGGAACTTTTAAAAGAAATTTATTTTCCGCCGCCATTATTATTTTGCAAAGGCAGTAGTGCTATTAAAAATAAAAATCTTAAAATTGCCATAGTCGGCACCCGGAACTGCAGTGATTACGGAAAGGAAGTTGCCGCATATTTAAGCAGACAATTATCAAAGATTGGTTTTACGATTGTCAGTGGAATGGCTGTAGGAATTGATAAAATAGCACACGAGGAAGCAATAAAAGAGTCAGGAGGCAGCATAGGCGTCCTCGGGACCGGAATAGATATAGAATATCCCTATGAGAGCAAACATCTTTATAAAGAAATAATTGGAAATGGAAGTCTCATCACTGAATTTTTACCTGGTACTCCTCCTTTAAAAAATAACTTTCCATCAAGAAACAGGATAATCAGCGGAATATCCATAGGAGTAATCGTAATAGAGGCAGGAGAAAAAAGTGGTGCAATTATTACTGCAAAATCGGCAATAAGAGAAAACAGAGAGGTATTTGCAGTACCTGGAAATATATTTTCAGATAAAAGCAAAGGGTGCCATAATTTAATTAAGACCGGAGCAAAATTAACAGAATCTGTAGACGATATTCTTGAAGAGCTTGCAAACTATATAAAAAATCCTTCATATGCAAAGTCAATAAATTTTAATGAAATGGCGAATAATGGAAGTTTTAAATTAAATTATTCCGGAGATAATATATTTAAACATGAGTTAGGCAAAAAAGAAAATGCTGCGGTAAATAACAATGAAGGTTTAAAAAATTTTCCTGATGAAGATTATGCAAAGGTATATAATTGCCTTGGATATAAGGAAAAAAGCCTGGAAGAAATAATGGTTATTTCTGGTCTTGGCATTAAAAAGGTTCTTCAGATAATATCATTTTTCCAGCTGAATAATATTGCAAAAGAAAAAAATTTTAATAATTTTGTTAGAGGTAATTAAATTTAACAATTTTTATGATATTTTATATAGAATTTAATTTTGCCAATTAAATATATTTGGATTATTAAACTTATTATTGTTCTGAAACATGAATATAAATTTTGTACGTCTTGGCTTAACTGATTATAAAAAAGCATTGGAAATTCAGGAAAAACTTCTTGATTTAAGGCAGCAGAATATGATTGACGATGTTTTTATGCTGGTTGAACATCCTCCTGTTATTACTGTCGGCAGGGGAGGATCGTATTCAAATATATTGCTTTCGCAAGATAATCTTAGATCGATGGGAGTAAGTATTTTTGAAGTCAACCGTGGCGGAGATGTGACCTATCACGGTCCGGGGCAGATAGTCGGATATATTATTATGGATTTAAACAGTCAGGGAAAAGATCTGCATAGTTTTGTCGGTAAGATAGGGGAGTTATTTATTAAACTTCTTAAAAATGAATATAACATAGATGCCAACATGAATAGAGGTAAATACACAGGAATATGGGTTGGGGATGAAAAAATCACTGCTATCGGAATAGTAGTTAAAAAATGGGTTACAATGCATGGTTTTGCTTTCAATGTGAATACCTATATGGAAAATTTTAAGTGGATTTGCCCCTGCGGAATTAAAGACAGAGGAGTAACTTCTTTGAAAGAAATAACCGGAGTTACCCAGGACTTTGAAAAATTAAACGGTCAGGTACTGGAATATTTTTGCAAGGTTTTTGATTGCAGTCCGGTAAAAAAAGATATCGACTCGCTGATTTTTTAAGATTATTATAAAGTTATATCGTTAAATAGAGCCAATTCAAAAAAAAATTGATGGTTATATTTTATAATACCAATAAATTTTTAATAATTTTTTAAGGGTAAATACCAATGGATGAGCTTAAACCGGACTGGTTAAAAATTAAATATCACCGGGAAGAAACCGGAGATGGTATTGAAAAAATACTAAGAAAGCTGTCACTTCATACTGTATGTGAAGAGGCAAACTGTCCTAACATAGGAGAGTGTTTCAACAGAAAAACAGCTACTTTCATGATCTTGGGGAGGCATTGTACCAGAAATTGTACTTTCTGTAATGTTAAAAAGGAGATTCCCCAGCCTTTGGATTTAAAAGAGCCTGTTCATATAGCTGAAGCTGTAAAAAAATGGCAGCTCAAATATGTCGTTATAACTTCTGTCACAAGGGATGATTTACAAGATGGCGGGGCAGGGCATTTTGCTGAGGTCATAAAAGCGGTAAAAGATGCTGATACGGAAGTATTGGTGGAAGTTCTTATACCGGATTTCCAAGAGGACAATGACGCATTGTTTAAAGTTGTAAAAGCCGGTCCTGATGTTATTAATCATAACGTAGAAACAGTTCCCCGGCTTTATACTGAAGTCAGGCCTATGGCATCATATGAGCGTTCACTTAAAGTGCTTAAGAACGTAAAAACAATGGATGACAAAATTTTAACAAAATCGGGAATAATACTTGGACTTGGAGAAGAACATGATGAAATTATTGATGTTTTTAATGATCTGCGGAAATCAAATTGTGATTTTATAACCATTGGGCAGTATCTTTCTCCTTCAAGACAGCATCACCCAGTAATGAAATATTACCATCCGGATAGATTCGAAGAATATAAAAAACTTGCAATTGAAGCCGGTTTTAAGGGTGCCATGTCCGGTCCGCTTGTAAGAAGTTCCTATCATGCAGATAAAATGTTTAAAAAATCAGAAACTGCAAAATAGATAACATTAGAAAAAAAGCTGATTTTTAAATTACCTGCCTGTTCATCTTAAAAACGATACTGTTTATCGATAAGCGTATTTCCTCAAAAAATTGTAATTTTTGCAACTCTTATCAATATTTAATATTAAATGTTATTATAATAAATTAAGTGGTTGTTATAAATAGATGAAGAAAAAGTTTATTATCAAGGATTATTAATCATATATTTGAAAATAAGGAGAATAATAATGTTTGGCAAACGTAAAGTTGAAAAGCCAAAAAATCCGCTTGGTCTGGTTTTATATGAGTACGATAAAATAATAAATAACGAACTTAAGGATATATTAAAGTCAATCAGTCAGAATAAAAAATTAAATCCGGCAAGGACCGGCAAAATTTTTGACAGTGTTTCTTACAGGTTTAATTCTTTTATAGGGGATATTACCAAAGATAAGCTAAAGATAGATTATAGATCAGATAAAGCAAGAGACATGGTTATAGACATGTTGAATACAATTAACAGTTCTTTTGAAAAAATCAAAAATGAAAATTTTGATCTGCAAAGTCCTGCTTTAAGTAATATTTACAGTGAGTTTGAATATGCTTTCAATCAGAGAGAAGCAATAAGAAAAAAATTAAAAGATATAGAATGCGATTATACTTAGCGGTTAAATAAATGACGGAAAATATGAACACGGAAGAAAGCCTGAGCTTATATTTAAAATTTTTAAAGTATGAAAAAAATTTAACTCCGAACACAATTCTTTCATATAAAAATGATATTTTGTTGATGCTGGATTATTTTAAAAAAAACGAAATATCTGATGTAAAAGAAATTACTCTGGCTGCTTTCAGAAATTTTTTGAAATTTTTAGACAAATATCAGTACGGCAATAGTTCAATACTCAGGAAATCTTCATCATATATTAATTATTTTAAATTTCTGGAGCAAAATTCTTTGGTGGATATTCAATTAAGCCAGCTAATTTCGCTTCCCAAAAAAGAAAAAAGATTTTACAATTTCCTGTCTGAATCTGAAATTAAAAAATTGCTTGAAAGAATAGACAGAAAAGATAATTTGGGGATTAGAGACAGAGCTATCTTTGAACTGTTTTATTCAACCGGGGCAAGAATCAGCGAAGTAGTTAACATTACTTTAAATAAGGTAGATTTAAAAAACAATGAAATAGAAGTCTTGGGAAAGGGAAGAAAGTCAAGAATAGTATATTTAAATAATGTTGCCCTGGAATGTTTAAATAAGTATTTAAATATAAGAAACTGGTTTTTATTTGATAAAAGCAGCAACAGCTATAAAAACAGCATGTATTTATTTCTCAACAAAAACGGAGGCAGTCTTTCAGCAAGATATATCAGGATTCTTTTAAGCAGGTATTTAAAAAAAGCAGAAATTAATAAAAAAATTACTCCTCATGATATCAGGCATAGTTTTGCGAGTCATATGCTGCAGGAAGGTGCAGGGATAAGAGAAGTCCAGGAGCTGCTTGGTCACGAAAGCATTAACACTACCCAGATTTATACACATTTAAATCTGAAGAAATTAAAAAAAGATTATGAAAAGTTTCATCCGAGAGCAAGTCAGCAATAATTTATCTGGAATTATCATCATATTATTTGCCCTAAATATTTTATTATGCTAAAATCATCCAGAAAAAAATACACACACCGTATTTTGAAAAATGGTAATTATTTTTTAAGCGGTGGAGGAAAAAACCATTTAATTAGGAGGAAAATTGGACGAAATAACTATCAAACAGCTGCTTGAAGCCGGTGTTCATTTTGGACATCAGACCCGAAGGTGGAATCCCAAAATGAAGAGATATATATTTGCCGCTAAAAACGGGATATATATAATAGACCTTCAGCAAACTCTTCAACTTTTAAGTGAAGCTTATGAATTTGCCAAAAATACCGTAATTAACGAAGGCATAATATTATTTGTTGGAACAAAAAAACAGATTCAGGACATAATTGAAAACAATGCAAAAGATTGCTCGATGCCGTATGTTAAAAACAGATGGCTTGGCGGTACGCTTACTAATTTTGAGACAATCTCAAAAAGAATAAAAAGACTTGATGAGATTGAAGATATGGAAAAAAATGGGGTATTCGAAAAATTGCCTAAAAAAGAAGTTCTCGGAATTCAAAATGAATATGAAAAATTAAATTATAATATGGGCGGGATAAGGCATATGAGGAGGCTTCCTGATGCATTATTTGTTATTGATCCGCATAAGGAAGAAATTGCAGTTAAAGAAGCAATAAAGCTTGGCATTCCGATAATTGCAATAACAGACACCAATTGTGATCCTGACAATATTGATTATGTAATTCCCGGCAATGATGATGCTATTAGAGCTTGCAATTTGTTATGCGGAGTTATAAGCAGTGCGATAAAAGACGGCAGTTCAAACATGGCAGTTGCCAAAGAAAATATTGAAAAGGAAAAAACTGAGCAGGAAAAGATTGAAAAATCAATAGAGAACGAAGACAAATTAGATGACTCACCTGATGATGAAGTGTGGGTATAATTTTTTATATAAATAGGAGAGTGAAATAATGGAAGAAATAAAGGCAGATCAGGTTAAAAAACTTAGAGAAAAATCCGGCGTAGGTATGATGGAGTGCAAGAAGGCTCTAACGGAAGCCTGCGGAGATATGGATAAAGCAGAACTTATTCTAAGAGAGAGAGGTCTTGCGGCTGCTTCAAAAAAATCAAGCAGAACAGCCAATCAGGGGATCGTTGACAGCTATATACATCCTGGCTCAAAGATCGGAGTTTTATTGGAAGTTAATTGTGAGACTGATTTTGTTGCAAGGAACGAACAATTTCAAGAGCTGGTGCATAATATAGCTCTGCATATTGCTGCAGCTGCACCTGTGTATGTATCAAGCGAAGATATTCCCTCAGAAATAGTTGAAGCTGAAAAGGATATTTATAAAAAACAGGCATTAAATGAAGGCAAACCGGATGGCATACTGGAAAAGATTGCCGAGGGAAGACTTAAAAAGTTTTATGAGGAAAATTGTCTTTTAAATCAGTTATATGTCAAAGATAATGATATGACAATAGATGACCTTATTAAGCAGGCAATTGCAAGAATTGGTGAAAATATAGTAATCAGAAGATTCTCCAGGTTTGTGCTTGGAGAAGAAATAAAATAGGATTTTTAAGTTGGTTATAAAATTATTTAATATCAGAATTAAATAATTTAAATAAATTAACGGTAAGTTTATTTATATTTAAAATTTAATATATATATAATTTTTATAATTTATATGCCTGAGCAGCAAAAATATAAAAGAGTATTACTGAAAATTAGCGGTGAATCTCTTAAGGAAGATGAATGCAACTGCGGAATTGATTTTAAAATTATGGACAGGATTGCCCGGGAAATTAAAGAAACCAGTGATTACGGAATTGAAGTTGCCGTAGTAATAGGCGGTGGAAATTTCTGGAGAGGTGTTAATGCAAGTGCGCTGGGTATGGAAAGAGCTGCTGCTGATTATGTAGGCATGATAGCGACAGTAATGAATGCCATAGCTCTCCAGGATGCACTTGAAAAAAGAGCTGTTATTACAAGAGTGATGTCAGCCATAACAATGCAGGAAATAGCTGAACCATTTATTAGAAGAAGGGCAGTAAGGCACCTTGAAAAGAAAAGGGTTGTTATTTTTGCAGGTGGAACCGGAAACCCTTATTTCAGTACGGATACGGCAGCCGCACTTCGCGCTCTGGAAATTAATGCTGAAATTATTTTTAAAGCCACAAAAGTTGACGGTGTATATGATAAAGACCCATTAAAGTTTAAAGGTGCTTTAAAATTTGATGAATTAACATATCTTGATGTTATTAAGAAAGGGCTTAAAGTACTTGACTCGACAGCCGCTACATTATGTATGGATAATAATCTTCCGATCGTTATTTTTGATATAACAAAAAATGGAAATATTAAAAATGCAATTTTGGGAGAAAAAATCGGTACAATAATATCAAGAGGGGTGAGTTAAAATTAAAGACAGACTGCTTGAAGAAAATGAAAGAAAAATGGCTGCTACCATTGATAAAATAATTCATGAATTTAATAGTATCAGAACCGGAAGAGCATCGATAAATTTACTGGATAGAGTTTTGATTGACTATTATGGAACAAAAACTCCCGTAAAACATATTTCAAATATTAGTTTGCCGGAACCAAAAACAATAGTCATTTCACCTTATGAGCCAAAATTTTTAAAGGATATAGAAAAACAAATTCTTGCTTCTGATCTTGGACTTAATCCTTCGGATGATGGAAAAGTCATAAGATTATCCATCCCCCAGCTTAACGAAGAACGAAGAAAAGAACTGGTAAAAATCACTAGGAAAATTGCTGAGGAAGACAGAGTTGCTATCAGAAATATAAGGCGTGACGGAATTGAAGATTTTAAAAGACTGGAGAAAAAAGCTGAAATCACGGAAGATGACCTCAAAAGCCTTGAAGAAGATATGCAGGACCTTACAGATAAATATATCGAAAAAATAAATAAAATTTTAGCTCAAAAAGAAAGTGAAATTATGGAAGTGTAGGTGTATATAAGCTACATGAAAATATTTTCACGTTTACTATCTTCTAAAAAGATTCTTACAATTGAAGAAATAAAGAGAAAACCTGTTCCCGTACATGTGGCAATAATAATGGATGGAAACGGACGGTGGGCTGCAAAAAGAGGGCTTCCAAGACTTGCAGGTCATAAAGAAGGTGTAAAATCGTTAAAAAATACAGTCCGTCTTTGTTCTGATTTAGGAATAAAATACTTTACCGCATATTCTTTTTCCAACGAAAACTGGCGGAGACCTGTGGATGAGGTATCCGGACTTATGGAACTGTTTTTTGAAACGGTTTCCTCAGAACTTGAAGAAATAGTTAAAAATGATGTAAAAATAGTTCTGATCGGCAATAGAAAATCGATTCCGCTAAAAGTGCGCAAAAGATTTGAAGAAGCCGAAATTATTACAGAAAAAAATGATAACCTGGTATTAAATATTGCATTGAGCTATGGTTCAAGACAGGAAATAATAGAAGCAGTAAAAAAAGCCTGTATCAATATAAGGAATAATGAAATAGAAATTGATAATATAGATGAAAAGTATTTTTCGGAACTGCTTTTCACAAAAAACAACCCTGATCCTGATTTACTGATCAGAACAAGCGGAGAATTTAGGATAAGCAATTTTTTATTATGGCAAATTGCATACAGCGAACTTTATTTTACCGAAACTTTGTGGCCTGATTTTACAGATGAGGAGTTTTTAAAAGCTATACATAGTTATCAATATAGAAATAGAAGATTTGGAAAAATTTAATAAATATGAATGTAGTTTTTCAATATATATTAGCTATTCTGGGTTTTTCAATAATAATAATTATTCATGAATTCGGACATTTCATTTTTGCAAAAATAAATA
>JAJFVM010000232.1 GCA_021371805.1 bacterium | reverse complement strand
ATCTTGATTATTTTGGATTAAAGTTTGAGAATTTTCAGCACTGCTTATTTTTAAGTTGTTTATCATTTAAAATTCGACTATTTTTTATTTTAATATCCGCAAAATCTTAACATAAAAAATATAAATTTTTAAGCAGTAGATACTTTCGGATACTTTTTTATTTTCATTATATTATGTCGACGATATCTTACATCATAGATATAATAAAATGGAAAATTATTAAAAATATATTTTTAAAAAACATTGTTAACTCCTAAATTATACATTGATATTATAATTGATATTAAATATAGCATTAGAAAGGATATTAAATAGAATGTCTGCAAGTATTACAAAGGATTTTAAATCAATATCTGATTTAAAGAAAAGAACTAATGAGATTTTCAAACAGATGCGACATACCGGCCGCCCTATTATTATCGTTGTCAACGGAAAAACCCAGCGCTGTCTTAATTGATGCAGAGGTTTTTGAGAAAAAATTGGGAGCAGTAAATCTTGGCATTTTGCTAACTGAAGCAGAAGCAGAGGTAAAAAATGGGAATACCAGACCGGCAAGAGATTTTTTAGAAGAGAAAGAACTTAGGAAAAAGGTAAAACAAAAATAAGGCCGGCATCAGGCTTGTAGCTATATTTCAGATCCAACCCTTTACTATCTGTTAAATCCTTTTCTGACAAGACAATTATATATTTGTAGGAGTTTTTATCTGGGGTTTCTACCTTAGCATCTGCACTTAAATTATAAATTTCATTTATTATTTTTTCCTGCGGGATACCGCTGATATTTATGAACTTTAAGTCTCTTGGGTAAAGATTGTAAGCTAGCTCGGATTCTATATATATCTGCTCTCCCCTGATTAAAACTATTGCATTTTCATTTTCGGGAATTTTACTTCCGGCCCAGCTAATGAATTTTTCAAAATCATAAAATCCAAGGTAGGTATCTTTAAGATTTCCGCTTAAAATATTTTTTCTGTAAGAATCATAATAGCTTTTAACATTTAAAATTTCATTTTTAAAAAAATAGATGGAAAAAATAAGCAGAATTATAAGCGCTGCATTAAATGCCATTTTTCCGGTCAAAACTTTTTTGCTGACAAGTTTTAAAGAGTAAATCATTGCTAAAATAAATAATAATCCGATATAAGCAGGGATTAAAAATCTGTTTATTTCCCGTATATTAAAATTTTCTTTAAAGAATCTGTTTATGTATGAATCAAGCGGGAATATGGACCGCTTATTCAAGCTGATCTCGTTTAAAGTTACGCTTACTCCCGGGACGTCAGGGACTTCTATTTGTATTGAAGAAATTTTCTTACCTGATTTCCAATTTTTATTTTCCCCGAGCGCATTAAAATAATCATGTGAAAATCCATCAATATAAATCCGTAAATTTTCCTGATTTAAAGGGCTGTAATTGTTCTCATTTTCATATTTCCATTTAATATTCAAACTGCCTTTTGGAAAATCAGTGCCATCATTATTTTTAGCTCTTAAATTAATTTCTAAATAGTTGCCGGGGTCTGCCGTTGCCGCGGGATTTAAAAAGATTTCAATATAATTTTTACCTTTTACCAGTTTGCTTATTTCATTGATACCCGGAGTTTCGTTTTTAATTTTTTGAATTTTGTTATTTGATTCGAACAAGTTTGCTTTATTTATAGTTTCTTCCGTATTAACATCGGAAGGGAATTTTAAAATTTCACTGCTGCCCGGTATATTTACATAGAAAATATTTTTAGATACGACAGGAAATAAGAATAAAATTGAAATTGAAATTAAAACTGCAAATAAAATCAGCACGATTATTTCCCTGGCAAGCAGGTTTTCTTTGCGTTTACTGTAAGCACTATTTTTTTTATAGGCAGAATGCATTTTAAGTATTATTTACCCTGCTTTTTATTTTTTTTTGTTAAAACCAATCTCATTTATTTCCCTTTCTATCCCTTCTTCAAATGAGATAGGATTAAAGTTAAAATCTTTTTGAGCCTCCGTATAAGAATAAGCCTTATCAATTTTCATGCGCTCGATCTGATCTGAATTGAAGTCAGACTTTCTAACTATTTTTTTATAAACCTCCACTGCCAATTTGGACGCTCCTATCGGAAGTTTGATTATTTTAAAATTTCTTTTTAATTTATTTCTTACTATTTTTAACATTTCATTGTATTCAATGGCGTTTTTACCGCATATCTCATAAGTTTTTCCGAAAGTAGATGGATTTTCCAGAACATCCAGTATGGCATTGGCAACATCATCAACATAAACCGGCTGAATCAGGTTTTTCCCGCTGCCGAAAATTACAAAAAATCCCTTGTTTTTAATAAAATTAAGCATTTTATAGAAATTATCATCCTCACAGCCGCCATATATCATTGAAGGCCTTAAAATTGTAAAATTAAGTCCCGATTTTTTAATCAATTCTTCGGATTGAAGCTTTAACTTCTTTATCTTATTTTCCGTAGGCAGCAGGGTAGTGGTTGAGCTGATAAATACAACTCTTTTTAATCCGCATTTTACGGCTGCATTTATAAAGTTTTTAACAAATTCAACATATTCAAGCCTTACCATATATATTGCTGTATCAACATCTTTAAGGCTGTATATTAAAGAATCGGTGCTTAATAGATTTCCTCCCACCAGATCAAATTTTTTTCTGTTTTTTTTCTGTAAATCCAGCAGTTTATATTTTGCCGCCTCACTTCTGAAAAGACACCTTAATTCTTTTTTATTATTTAATAATTTACCAACAACTCTTTTGCCTAAAAAACTTGTTCCGCCTGCTACATAAATCATTTTAATTCACCATCTGACGTCCGCAAAATATTAATTTATAAAAATTACCTGCGACTGATTTAAATTAAGATATTAAATTTTTTAAAACCAGCCGGTATCATTTTATAGAAATTTTCCTTATTAAACGTAAGTATGTTGTTTGATTTTAATCTTTCGGAAACGGCGGTGAAAATAGCTTCGGTAAACCCGATTTCAAGATCTGTATATCTGTCCAGGATATCTGCTGCTCTTTCCAAATCCGCATTTTGAATCAGTTCAATATGAAAATTCTTTAAAACTTCTTTTAAAAATATTAGTTCAACTTTTTTTGAAATATTTTTATTGATTAAATTGCATGCTTCATGTATGACAGAAACAGGGATGACATATATCAGGCCGCTGTTTCTATTCAGATACCGGGCAGCTTTTTGATGATATCTGTTGCTTTTATCAACTGCCGCAATTAAAAAACTTGTATCGATTAAAACTATCAGTTTGTTTCCTCTTTGATCAGGTTTAAATTTTTAAACTTTTAAAACCGCAAATTAAAAATGATTTATTCTTTTTTAAAATCTCCTGAACGGTTCTTTATGTTAATCCGGGTATCTTCAATATTGCTTTCACCTATTCCGATTATTCCGAATTCATTTTTTATTAAATGTTTCGACAGATATTCTGTTATTGCTTCTCTGACAAGCAATGTTACGGACTTTCCTTCAAGTCTTGCCATGTTTTTAAGAGAAATCATGGTATCTTTGTCAAGCAGTACATTTGTCCTGTCCTTATCCAAATTTTTCTCCGTTATTTTTAATTTTCTTTGCAAATCGTTCTTAAATAAGTTAATATTAACATTAATATTATTATTAACATTAATATTAATATAAACATAATAATCTATTAAAATTAAATATTCAAGTTGATTTATTTTTTAAAAAGACATTAATCAGATAGTTCATTTGCTGATAACAGTAAATAGTTCATATTAAATAAGGAATATAAAAAAGAAGCTTAAGTAAATGTTTTTAAACATAATAAGATTAATACCGGCTTTGACATCTTTATTTTTTATAGGATACCCTTTTTCTTACCTGCTGTTGATTAAATCAAGGGATACCGCAAGCGAGTTTGAAGCATATCATAGATACAGAATGATTTATGGTCGTACTTTAATGGTAATTATCAGCTTTTATCTGGGAGCTCTTATAGCAGGTCTTTATTTGATTATAATTTCACTTATGGGGATTAATTATAATCTGTTGTATGTTATTGTTTTCAGCTCGCTGTTTTTTATTTATTCAGTGATTTTAATGATCAGACATAAAAGAAATCTTTCAAATGTCTCAGGTTTTTTACATGCCAATATTGAAAATGTGAATTTTCTTGGCAGAATCGGCAGAAAGAAGAATGATAATCAAAATTATGAGCAGTTAATCTTACACGAATCTGTCATCGCTTCAAGGATTTCATCTTTTAAAAATAATATCAGAGACAGTAAGAAAATCGGCAGAATTTTAAACCCTGTTTTGATTGTTCTGATAATTGTAAATATACTTATTGTGTTGTTTTTCGCGATATTATTTCCTATAAGATTCTGGGATGCAATTTCCTGCTGGAGCTTTAAGGCTAAGGCATTTTTCATAGATAAAACCATGCTGGATTTTTTCACAAAACATGATTATTCTTTTTCGGCAATATCGTATCCTCCCTTTTTATCTTTAATTCAAACCTGGATTTATTTATGGATCGGAGAAATAGATGAAAATCTTGTTAAAGTGATATTTCCGGTTTTTTATTCTTCAGGTATTTTTCTTATTTTTAATTTCTTTAAGAAAAAATTTAACGAAACCATATCGCTCGTGCTGGCATTTATTTTTGCAACCATACCGGTAATTGCGGATCATGGATACATTGAATATTCAAACATGCTGTTTTCAATAATATTGTTCATTGCCGTTTATTTTTTTTCAAGTTTTATATCCAACGAAATAGCGGAGATAAATGCTTGCATTGAAAAAAAGAAGAGCATTATTGAAAAAGTGAAAATGTATATTTTTGAACACCAGAATTCCATGGTTCTGGAATTTAAAATACATGACAGTGTTGAATCGGTTTTTAAAAACGGTTATGCAGATAATTTTAATTTAAATGAAAAACTTAATAGTAATCTGGATATGAATAATGCTCAAAAGGGTGTTATAAACCAATCCGATATTAAAAAAGACGCGAATATGGGTTTGCTTAAAATAGACAGATTAAGAAAATATTCCCATCTTTATCTAAGCACAATATTTTTTGGAATTCTGGCACTGACAAGAAGCGAGGGTATCTTTTACTGCATTTTATTTTTAATCATAAACCTTACTGTTTACTTTTATGGCTTTACACAAAAGACGGTATTGAAAAACAAGTTTAAAAAGGTCCTTATAAACATAGCCGAACCTTTTTACGGTGATGAAAATAAAGAGTGGTGGAAAAGAATAAACGGCAAATTCATAAGAAACGGGGACCCTCCATTAATACAATTGAAATTATTTTTTAAAAAGGTGTTTTTTCCGTTATTGCTGATATCTGCAATTTACCTGCCCTGGCTGATTTTTAAATTGAAACTGGCACTGCCCTTTATAAGTGATGAATGGCAAAAAGTCCTCGGAACATCTGTCAGTCTGGATTTTATATCGGAAGGTTTGAAAAGAGCTGCATCCGGTTTTTTGACAGAGCTTATCTATTCTCCGTTTGATTCGACAAAAGCATTTTTTGGTTCATTTTATGGCCCTGTTTTAATGATTCTTTTAATATTATTCTTTGTTACAATTAAAAAAGCTTTTACCAATGGCGGACTTGTTTTCTTTTTATTTGTAATGCTGGTTTTTTTAACTTCGTTTATTTCAATAATGTTTGTTCCCGATTTTGAAGGTTCGATTGAAAGATACATACTTCCTGCATTTCCGCTTGCATATTATTGGATTTTGTCCAATACTTTTAAAATTAAACCCGAAAATGGCATGGTAAGATCTTAAATTGCAATATTCTTAAAATTTAAATTAAAATTTAATAAAAATGACCGTCATTAATGAAAAAGCAAAATTAAAAAGAAGTTGGCCATGGCAGCGTCATTAATAATCGTAATAATTTTTATAATTATTTTTTTTGGATTAAGTTCTTTAATCTGGTATGCTTTCAGATTTGAAGTAACTAATTTCCAGATAAAAGATCGCACTATTTATTTAAAATCAAAAAAAGATACCGGCAACTCAGATCTTAAAAGAAACGCGGCAGAAAATAATATTTCAAATTCAGACATAAGCAAGCCTTCGCTTAAAATACTTCATTTATCTGATTTTCATTTAAGAACTGACTTTAAAGGACAAAAACTGGTAAGTTTTATAAAAATTCTTTCCATTGATATCTATGATTTTATTTTTATTACAGGTGATATGGTTGAGAGGGATAATATTCAGGATGAACTTATCAGGACATTAAAACCTTTAAAGGCAAAGTATGGGATTTATGCAGTTTTCGGAGCTCATGATTACTATAATAAGAAACC
>JAJFVM010000216.1 GCA_021371805.1 bacterium | reverse complement strand
AAAGAATTTCTGCCTTTGGTTGGAAAACCCTGACAGTTGACGGGCATAATATACCGGAAATTGCCGATGTATATAAAGAAGCTTTTAAGACCACTGAAAAACCTGTCATGGTTATAGCAAAGACCATTAAGGGTAAAGGAGTCAAACTTTTCGAAGATAAAAATGGCTGGCACGGAAAGGCATTATCAAAAGAACAAGCCGAAAAAGCCATTATGGAATTGGGAGAGGTTGATAAAGACATCAGGGGGAAAATATCAGATCCTGAAGCCGTGGAGCCAACAGTGCAAAAAATAGATTTTGAGAGAATTGAAGTAAAAGATGAGAATATTTCGACCAGAAAAGCTTACGGCGTGGCACTTGTGAATGTATTTTTAAAATTTCCCTCAATGGTGGTACTTGATGCTGAAGTCAGTAATTCCACATTTTCTGAAATTTTTAAAGAAAAGATACCTTCAAAATTTTTTGAAATGTATATTGCAGAGCAAAACATGGCGGGGGTTGCACTGGGATTATCGTTAAGAAATAAGATTCCTTTCATATCCTCTTTTGCTGCTTTTTTAACCCGTGCATTTGATCAGATAAGGATGAGCAGGCATTCGAATTCAAACATAAAGTTTGCAGGTTCGCATGCAGGGGTATCTATAGGAGAAGACGGCGTATCCCAGATGGGTCTTGAGGATATAGCTATGTTCAGGTCGATACCTGATTCTGTTGTATTATATCCATGCGATGGTACATCGACAATGAAATTGGTGGAGAAAGCAGCGGGTCATTTCGGGAATGTCTATATTAGAACAACAAGGATGGATACTCCCTTGGTATATCCGCCAACGGAGGATTTTATAATTGGCGGAAGTAAAATATTAAAGAAAAGTAAAAAAGACATTGCTGCCGTAATTTCAGCAGGGGTTACGGTGCATGAAGCATTAAAAGCATATGAAGAACTTAAAAAAGAAGAAATATATATAAGGGTCATAGATCTTTACAGCATTAAGCCTCTTGATAAAAAGACAATAAACAATGCTGCCATTGAAACCAGATTTATTATTACAGTTGAAGATCATTACCCTGAAGGCGGGCTTGGAGAGGCAGTTATCAGTGCGCTTGAGGCACCGTGCAAATTTAAAATTCTTGCAGTCAGAAAATTGCCCTTAAGCGGCAAACCTTCCGAACTGCTGAATTATGAAGATATTTCCAAAGATTCCATAGTCCGTGAGGTCAGAAAAATAAAAAGCAACATAAAGTTGAAGGCTGATTGAAAAAAATAATTAAATTCTTAAGAAGTTAAGCCTTTCTGAAAGAAGTGCCATAGCAGTTAGGGCAAGGTGGAAAAATAACTGTATTTTTATTAAGAATGATTTTTTCACCGCAATCATTACAGATAAAAGTAATAAATTCAGGGTTTATTCCTGTAACCGGCATTGATTATCTCCTCCTCTTTATTCTTATTGATGTATTATTTTACCACAAATATTCTTAAGGTTTTATAATTATATATACTAAAAACGCCACTACTTGAAAAAGTTAGAAAAATAGGGAAATATATTTTATCATAAGTTTTACTTATATATTTTTATAAATTAAGTTTTTTTAATAAAATTTAATTTATAATATTATCGATCATGCAATTTATCCCACTGAAAAATGTGGTGGTAATGGCACTCTTGTATTAAATCTCATCAGTGAAATTGCGGCGGCGGTGAGTCCTAATTATTATTTTTATTCCGGAGTACTGTCTTATTTCCCGACTTCCGCACTTCATCTTAATTTTTACCTCCTTAGCTAAAATTTTAAGCACAAAAAAGCATTAATATCTTAAATCATAAAATGTAGTGCCTTAATAAAATAGTACTTGACAAATATATAAATAAGTTATAAACTTTTTTTATGTTTGTAAGAATAAAAACATCACCTAACAGTAAAGGAAGATCTGTACAGATAGTACAGTCAGTAAGACGTGGCAGTAGTGTAGTACAGAAGATAGTGCGCCATGTCGGCATGGCTTATGACGAAGATGAACTGAA
>JAJFVM010000211.1 GCA_021371805.1 bacterium | reverse complement strand
ATTATAATTAAAAAAAATATATGAATTTTTTCTTCTTTGAATAAAATAAAAGAGTATTTTTTAAAATCTTTTTTTAAATAGCTGAAATCAATTTTTATGTTATTAAAATAATTAATTATTTTTTTTCTAATTATTGTAAATACGATTCCCAATATAATGTAAAAAACCCCAAATATTTTTGCACGGGACAATACTGAGTTTTTGAAAATATCAGCAGTTCCGTCCTTGGCAAAAAAGCCAAATATTTCTTTAACCCAGTTAACTGGCAAAAAAGAAATAATTAGTAATATTAAACCTGCAAGAATAAAAAATAAGATTATTAGTATTAATAATATTTTTGAGGATTTATTAATTCTTTGACTATCCAATTTTAGTAATTGACTATGATATATTATTTTCTTTTAAATATTCCATATTTTAGAATTACATATAATGCTCTTAATCCATCTTTCCAATTAATTTTTTTTCCTTCTTCATAAGTACGACCATAATAAGATATACCTACTTCATAAATTCTACATTTTAATCGAGCTACTTTAGCAGTAATTTCAGGTTCTATTCCAAATCTATTTTCTTCAATTTTAATACTTTGGATTATTTCTCTTTTAAAAAGTTTATAGCAGGTTTCCATATCTGAAAGATTTAAATTTGTAAACATATTTGAGAAATTAGTTAGAAACTGGTTTCCTTTAGAATGCCAGTAAAATAAAACTCTATGCGGCTGGCCTCCTATAAACCGTGTTCCATAAACTACATCAGCAAAACCATCAAGTATAGGTTTTAAAAGTCTTGAATATTCATTGGGGTCATATTCAAGATCAGCGTCCTGAATAATTATATAATCACCTGTAGCATTTTCAAAACCTGTTTTAAGTGCTGCACCTTTTCCTTCATTTTTTTGTTTATAAATTACTTTTGCTACTTTTAGTTCTATTTTATTTTTTAGAATTTGAATAGTTTGATCTTTTGAACCATCGTCGATTACAATAATTTCTTTTTCGACATTATCAAGCTTAACAGACAAAACTTTATCAATAATAGCCTCTATTGTTTTATATTCATTATAGCAAGGGATAATTATCGATAATATTGTTTTATTATTAGAGTAACTTTGTTTAATATTAGTCATAATAAACTTTATATAATATCCTTTATATAATATCTTTGTATTCTAAAAAAATATTGCTAATTTCTATAAAATATTATTAAAATTAGCAATAAATGAATTTATTTTTTAAAAAAATCATGGGTAACAAATATTATATTAACTCATTTTAAATTAAACCAATCAATAGTTTTTTGGATGCCTTCATTAAAATTAACCTTTGGTTCCCATCCCAGTATTGTTTTTGCTTTTGTTATATCAGGCCTTCTGACAAGAGGATCGTCAATTGGAAGCTCGTGGTATACAATATTACTTTTACTGTTGCAGAAACTCTTTATTTTTTCTGCCAGCTCAAGTATTGTCATTTCTTGAGGATTACCAATATTAACAGGCATATGATAATCTGAATTTATAAGTTTAAATATACCTTCAACAAGATCAAAAACATAGCAAAAGCTTCTTGTTTGTAAACCCTTGCCAAAAACCGTTATTTCTTTATTTTCTAAAGCCTGGCTGATAAATGCAGGTATTGCCCTTCCATCGTTTCTTCTCATTCTTGGACCATAGGTATTAAAGATACGAACAATATGTGTATCAACACCCTGTTGTCTGTAATATGCCATAGTTATGGCTTCTGCAAATCTTTTAGCCTCATCATATACGCCACGAGGACCAACAGGGTTAACATTACCCCAATATTCTTCGGTCTGAGGGTGTATTTTAGGATCCCCATATACTTCAGAAGTTGAAGCAAGTATCATTCTTGCTCTTTTTGTCTTAGTTAAACCTAATACATTATGAGTTCCTAACGCTCCTACTTTTAATGTTTGTATCGGAAGCTGCAGATAATCAATGGGACTGGCAGGAGATGCAAAATGAAAAATATAATCAATTCCGAAGTCAATTTTTATTTCATCTGTTATATTATGGTTGATAAAATCAAAATCACCTGTTCTTATATGATCAATATTCTGCAAAGAACCGGTTATGAGATTATCCATACAGATTACCTTAAAGTCTCTTTCAAGAAGATAATCACAGATATGGCTGCCAATAAAACCGGCACCGCCGGTTACTAATGCTGTTTTTTTATTATTCATTTTATAATCCTTTAAAAATTCATAAGCTAGAATTAGTTATTAGCTTATTTAATAAATTTAATTATCTTCCTATCCCCATATATTTAAATCCCAAATCTTCAAATTTTTCTTTATTAAACATATTTCTTCCATCAATAATTATATTATGATTCATGGTATTCTTGATTTTTGCATAATCCAGTGTTCTGAATTCATCCCATTCTGTTGCAATAATAAGTAGATCAGCATCTTTAATAGCATCGTATGAATCCTTGCTTAAAGTCACTTTTTCGCTTAATGTATGAGGTCTTTCTTTAACAATTGGGTCATATGCTTTTATCTTAGCACCTAAATTTATTAAACTATTCATAATGGAAATTGAAGGGGCTTCACGAGTATCATCCGTATCGGGTTTAAAAGCAATTCCCAATACTGCAATTGTTTTACCTTTTACTATCTTTAGCTCATCCTGGACTTTTTTAACAATTTTAAGTCTTTGTTCCCTGTTCACATTAATGATTGAATTTAATATCTGAGGTGTCATTCCATATTCATTTGCAATATAGGCAAGAGCCGAAACATCTTTGGGAAAACAGGAGCCCCCCCATCCAATTCCGGCATTTAAGAATTTGGGTCCGATTCTGCTGTCAAGTCCGATGCCTTCGGCAACTTTCAAAATATCTGCACCGACTTTCTCGCAGATATTTGCAACCTCATTTATGTAAGATATCTTAGTTGCCAAAAATGAGTTCGCGGCATATTTTATCATTTCAGCACTGGTTAAGTCCGAAACAACTACAGGAATTTTTTGTCCTTTAGGCAACAATCTTGGTACATCTGGGGGCCAGCCAAAGCTTTGTTCTATAATGGGTTTATATAGTTCAAGCATTTTCTCTATTGCTTTTTTTGATGAAGATCCTATAACTATTCTATCTGGGAAAAATGTATCTCCAACAGCACTGCCTTCCCTTAAAAATTCAGGATTTGATGCGACATTAAATTTTACATCTTTGTTTAAATTATTTTTTTCAATACTTTCGGAAACCACCATTGAAACCCAGTCACCTGATCCTATCGGAACCGTACTTTTATTAACTATTATTTTCTCATCATTTATATATTTTCCGACTTCAACAGCAACAGCTTCAACATAACTCAAATCTGCTTGCCCATTGGAAAGAGAAGGTGTTCCTACAGATATAAATATTATCTCACCTTTTTCAACTCCATATTTCAAATTTGTTGTAAAATTAAGCTTCCCGGATTTCATATTTTTTTCAATAAATTTCTCCAGCCCTGGTTCATAAATAGGGCTTATTCCATTATTAAGCTTCTCAATTTTGGATTCGATATTATCAACACAAATTACATCATGGCCAATTTCTGCCAGACAAACTCCTGTTACTAAACCAACATAACCTACCCCGATAACACATACTTTCATAACCTACAATAACCTTTCAGCATAATTATTAAATATTAATATTAGAATATATTAAATTAATAACAAATTTTATAACAAACAAATAAATATTTTTAAAGAATTTGTTATATTACTTTGTTGAGATCCTTGCTTTAAGCGGCCTCCACCATTCTTCATTATTTGTATACCAGTTAACCGTTTTTGACAGGGCTTCTTCAAAATCATATTCCGGAGCCCAATCAAATTCTTTTGCAATTTTTGAACAATCTATCGAGTATCTCCTGTCATGTCCAAGTCTGTCTGCGACCTGCTCTATCATTGATTCGGATTTACCGGTAAGTTCGATTAGTTTTTTGGTTATCCATATGTTAGGCTTTTCATTTCCACCGCCTACATTATATATTTCGCCGATTCCGCCCTTATGAAGAATTATATCGATTGCTCTGCAGTTATCCTCAACATAAATCCAGTCCCTTACATTAAGGCCGTCACCATAAAGAGGAACTTTTATGTCATCTATCAAATTGGTAACAAATAAAGGTATGACCTTTTCAGGAAATTGAAATGGACCAAAATTATTGGAAGTTCTTGTTATTATAATCGGCGTACCATAAGTTTTATAAAATGACCGCACTATCATTTCCGCCCCGGCCTTTGATGCCGAATATGGACTGTTGGGAAGAAGAGGATCACTTTCTTTAAATGAACCACTTAAAATTGACCCGTAAACTTCATCGGTGCTTATCTGGAAGAATAATTTGGTTTTATGGTTTTTAACAGCTTCAAGAAGCACAAAAGTGCCGTAAATGTCTGTCTGTATAAAAACCCCAGGATTATCTATTGACCTGTCTACATGGGATTCGGCAGCAAAGTTAACAACTGCGTCAATTTTATTACCCGAAAATATTTCTCCTACTATTTTTATATCAGCAATATCTCCCTTGATAAACTTGTAATTAGGTCTGTCTTCAATGGATTTCAAGTTATCAAGATTACCCGCATAAGTTAACTTATCAAGATTAATAATTTTATATTCCGGATATTTTTTAACCATATAATGGATAAAATTGCTGCCGATAAAGCCTGCACCGCCCGTTACCAGTATTGTTCTGAATTCTCTGTCTTCCAAGTTTCCTCCAAATTTTTTTACAATTCTTTATTTTAAATTAAATTATGCTTATTTATTATCAATTATTCTCTTATTTTTATCTATCCGTCTTTTCTTGCCCAGTCATAAGGAATTTCCTTGCTGTGCGGTGCTACTCTGTATTCATCCGGTTCATCATACTTATAGGTTTCGGTTGGTAAATTAATGCATATTGCTTCTTCCTCGCTTATGCATTTGAAACCATGATAAACATATTGCGGGATCTGGAGCAAAATCGGATTATACTCTCCCATAAAAAATTCATTTACCTGCCCATAAGTTTTAGAGTCCTTACGCCCATCATAAAGAACAACCTTCATCATCCCTTTTACAACAATAAAGGAATCGGTTTGTATCTTATGATAATGCCATCCCTTAACAACTCCGGGATATGCTGTTGTCATATAAACCTGACCGAATTTTATAAATACATCGTCATCCGATCTTAACATCTCCATAAGCCGGCCCCGCTCATCAGGAATGACCTTCAGTTTTTTGGTTTTCACACCTTCTATTAATGTCAAAATTTTCTCCTTATTTGTTAATAAATATAATTTTAATAGTCTTTATAAGTGTCTTCCCTGCGATATTTAACTTCTAAAATAATAATGGTTTTATTTTTATCGTCAATATAATAAATAATTCGAAAACGGGATTCTTGTTCAGTTATAAAATTTTTTAATACTTTCTATTACATACTCAACTTCATTATCTTCCAGATCAGGAAATATGGGTAAGGAAACTATTTCTTCAGTTAATTTTTCCGTTACCGGTAAAATACCATCTTTATAGTTTAAATATTTATAAGCCGGCTGCAAATGTATAGGAATGGGATAGTGGATAATCGTACTGATTCCCTCATTTAATAAAAACTTCATAAATTTATCTCTTTGAGCAACTCTTATAACAAAAAGGTGAAACACGTGCATATTTTCAGATGAATGTGAAGGAAGGACTATCGGAAGGTCACTTAACCTGTTTATATATCTATCGGCTATTTGTTTTCTTCTCAAGTTCCACTCGTCAAGCTTTGTCAATTTAAAATCAAGAAGAGCTGCCTGAATTTCATCAAGACGGCTGTTAAATCCCCTGATTATGCTTTTATATCTGTCTTCAAAACCGTAATTTCTGAGAAGTCTTATTTTTATTGCCAGTTCTTCATTATCTGTAACAAGCATACCGGCATCGCCATTAGCCCCCAGATTCTTTGACGGATAAAAACTGAAAGCACCAAAATCCCCGAAAGTCCCGGCTTTTTTTCCTTTAAATTCCGCACCATGAGCCTGAGCACAGTCTTCGATTACTTTAAGGTTATAATCCTTTGCAATTTGCATAATCTTATCCATATTGCACGGATTGCCATATAAATGAACGGGTATTATTGCTTTTGTTCTGGAAGTTATCCTGCCTTCAATTAACTCAGTGTCTATAAGATATGAGCTTTCTTCTATATCAACAAAAACAGGTGCGGCACCGGCAAAATCAATGGCGGAAACTGTCGGAACCGCAGTATTTGCAACAGTTATTACCTCGTCTCCGTTTTTTATATCTATGGCTTTCAAAGCAAGAAAAAGTGCTTCGGTGGCTGAACCTACTCCAACAGCATATTTTATATCTAAGTAATCGGCAAAATTGGTTTCAAACCTCGAAAGATTTTCTCCAAGGATAAAACTCCCTTTTGCAAATACGCCGGAAATTATATTATCAAACTCTTTTTTATATTTTTTATACTGTTTTGATAAATCCCCGAAAGGCACCTTCATTTTTTATAGTCATCCTTGGATAAATATTCCTTCAAATATTCATCATGTTTTATGGAAATATTTTTTTTATCTGAATTATATTTCCCAATTATACTTAAGGCATTTCGAATTCTTGTATCAAGAGCAAATAATTTTTGTTGTTCTTCTATCAAGTTTATTAGGATTTTTTTCATCTTATATTTATTTTAAAGTTAATAATAATTATATTGTAACATCATACTATTATGATATAAATAATAAATGTCAGAAGTAATAATCCTTATATTTTTTATAATATTCGAAAGTCTTTTGGAGTCCTTCCCGGATTGAAACTTTCGGGTCCCAGCCAAGCTCATGTTTTATTCTGGAATGGTCGGAATAAAAATCGCCGATATCAATTTTTTTTCTGTCTTCCGGAAATGGAATTTCCTCAAAACTGCCGCTGCCTGCTATGTCTATCATTAACTTAACCAAATCTTTTAACGATATCGGGGACTGCCCTCCCAGATTATAAAATTTACCGTTTGAATTATCATCTGCTCCGGTGATTAAAAAAGCATCGACAGCATCATCAACAAAATTAAAATCCCTTAACTGATTACCGCCGCCAAATAATTCGATTTTGCTGTTTTCAAGTATCAGTTTTATAAACCAGCCTATAAAACCCTGCCTGTTATGTTTTAAAAGCTGCCTGGGGCCATAAGTATTAACCAATCTGAGCGAAGATGCCCTGATGCCATAAACATTATTATAAAGTATGTGATACCATTCCCCTGCCATTTTGTTAATGCCGTTAACATCTGTAGGATGAACAATATGGTCTTCGTCAACCGGAAGGTAATTGGGTTTTCCGTATTGCTGTCTTGTTCCGGCATAAACAATTTTCACGTCTTTGTTATTCTTCTTGCAGGCTTCAAGAATGGTAAGCTGGCTTCTGCAGTTAATTTCAAGATCCTCCCACGGATCAAGCATGCTGTCTATATGACTGACCTGACCTGCAAGATTAAAAATAAAATCCTGTTCTTTCACGAGATACAGCATTGTCGGATAGGTTCTGACATCGGCGATATTCAGTCTTATTTTATCTTTAACAGGTTCCAGATTAAAAAGGTTGCCGCCATAATCTTCTATAAGGGAGTCCACCACCAGAACATTTGCCCCAAGTTTACAAAGTTTGATTACAAGATTGCTGCCGATAAAACCTGCTCCGCCGGTTACCATGACATTTTTATTCCTGTATATTTCATAAACGCTGTTTATGTTTACCTGTTTTGTTGCGGTAACTTTCGGGATATTGTTTATTCTTCCAAGGTACTCGGATTTAGAGTTATTATTCTTATTA
>JAJFVM010000200.1 GCA_021371805.1 bacterium | reverse complement strand
TTTTTTAAAATTAAGCAGGGAATATGCCGGGAATCTGAAACTGAAATAAAATATTATATAAAAGTGTTAATTTTAGTTTATGCCAAAGCCTTTAATAACTTATAATCAGGAAAACAGGTTAAAGTTATTTACCAATTCCTATTTCTAACTGCAATTCAGACATAAGAAAATATAGCAGAATTTTAAGATAAAATTTATCCTACCTATAAAATTTTTGCCACAAATTAAAAAAATATTAATTTTTGCTTGAAAAATGGATAAATAATATATATAATTAGACCAGATAATTATGAACAGTGAAAACTTAAAGCCTGATGAAATAAAAAAAAGTATATTTGATCTATTAATTAGACATGAAAAGCTCATAAATAAGCTTCTTTCTCCTGATCCTATGATTGAAGGCTGTATCCACATAATATATAAAAAATGCGGCAATCCTAAATGCCACTGCAAAGACGGTAAGCTTCATGGACCATATACTGCGATAGTTAGAAAACAAAACGGAAAATCAAAACTTACATATGTTGATAAACTGGATATTATCGATAAAGCAAAAGCATATAAAAAGTACAATAAAAGGCTGGCTTCCTTAAGAAAGATAAATGAAAAAATATTTTCATATCTAAGGTATTTAAGAGATATAAATACAACAATATATGAAAAATAATCTGTGTGTTTTTAAAAACAGCAGACGAAAAGTAATCGAGTCTCTTAAAAAGGGTAACATTGATTACATAGCTGACTCAAAGTGGAGTTTTTCTGATCATTTTTTTGCCTTTCTTTTTTCACTGTCCTTCTTTGATTTTGTAGAGAAAACTTATCCAAACCCCAGAGCAAGAAAAAATATTCCCTTCTGGATTTTAATTGGACTAATGTTTCAGTTAAAGCTAAATTTGTCCAATTCATTTTACTCTCTTCCTGGAATACTTAAAAGCGGTGCAGTTTTAACCAGAACAAGCTTCAATATCGGACGTATTGAAGGTGGTTTTAACAGAAGAAACAAATATCCAAGATCAGAAGGAGAAATAATAGATCAGGATACACTTCGAAAATATTTTAAAGATACAAATGCTGCCGAACTTACCAGGTGGAATAACATAGACATCCCTAAATTTTTATCTTCAAAAAGGGCAATAGAAAAGGAAGGAATATTTGCACTTGATACTACACATATAATAGTTGCTGGTAACAAAAACTATGAAAATGCAGAATACGTTCCCTTAGATAAACACAATAGATATGTTGATACTTCAAGGCTTAGCCCGGCGCAAGCCAAAAATTTTAAATACAGCCTTTGCTACAAGATGGTAAATCTACTTCACATTTCAAAAGATAAAAATTATTTCATCTTCATGGGAACTAGAATAACAGGAGGAAGAATACATGATAAAGTTTTGGGGAAAGAACTTGTTGATAACTTTGTCGCTGAAGTATCAAAAAATAAAATAAAGCTTCTCATCATGGACAGAGGATTTTTAGATGGAGCCATGATATCTGACTTTAAAAATAATTACGGCATTGACATGCTTATCCCGCTAAAGAAAAACATGAATGCATACCTTGATGCCAAGGGACTTGAAAGACTTGAAAGTAAACCCTGGAAAAAGGTAGACAAAGATACAACCTGCTATATGGCTAAAAAGATTACCTCCTGGGGGAAATGCAACGTAAGTCTAAATATAATACTTGTAAAAAGCATGCTAAAAAGCGGTAAGGTAAGGCTCTGGTCACTGGCTACTACCAGAGATTACTCTGATCCCTGTAAGGCAGTTAGAGATTACAAACTAAGATGGCAGATTGAGGAAAGATACAAACAAATTAAAGATTCATGGCTGGACAGAAGATTTAACTCAACAAGCTTTAATCTTGTCAGCGCACATATAATATTTTCCATTTTAGTATACACACTAATTCAGGTTTATCTTAATATTAAAAGCTTAAACAGATTAGCTAACAGAACCATAGATGCTCTAAAGGCAGATGAAGCGGCAGGAAAAAATTCTGTAATTATTTGTGCTGGAGACTATTACGCGGCACTTGATCCTGACGAAGGACTCTACTATGTTGCTTTTCTTAAAGGGGAAGCTTTAAAAAGATTTAGAAAATGGATTAGTCAGTTTATGAAAAATAAATATAGAATTGGCGGTGATCTTTAAAATGGGAAAGATTTTGTATTTTTAAAAAAATAAATAAATTATTTTTACCCTTTTAGATTTTCTTACCCAAAATTTTCTACTAACGCCTCCACAACATGCAATAATTTTTAAAATCAGATTTAAAACATATATATTCTTAAAACTTTATTTATTTTTATCAGGGATAGTAGCTATTTTTGCGAAAGACTAAAGAATCTTAGACATAATGTCTGAATTGATATATAGCAATATAATACATTTATTGACTTTTAATTTTAATTATAATAGCCTAATTAAGATAAATTTT
>JAJFVM010000199.1 GCA_021371805.1 bacterium | reverse complement strand
ATTTTATTAAGGCACTACATTTTATGATTTAAGATATTAATGCTTTTTTGTGCTTAAATTTTAGCTAGGAGGTAAAAATTAAGATGAAATGCGGAAGTCGGGAAGTCTGTATTTGGCGGATTGCCTCTTTTTCTATCCAAGTTTTTCTATCAGATCGCTATCGCTTAAGTTTTCAATGTCAGGGTAGTTAAGCTTGCAGACCCTAAATTCATTTATATATTGGGCAACTACTGTTTTGGAAATATTTAAAGTAGATGCAATATCTCTGCAGCTTAAATTTAATGTTTCATGCAGTTTTAATATTTGCCTTAATTTATCCATGCTTATCCTCTTTCTCTTCATCGTTACTCCCATCAGTTTTAATTTTTTCTGGTAGAAGTATTTTAACTATTTTTTAAGAAAGATTTGGAAGTTTAAGGTGTCCGTTTATTTCCGGAATGACTGTCCGCTTAATTCCGGAATGGGTGTCCGGATTACTCCGGATTATACATAAGGGGATTTAAAAAGGCAGGTGGTGAATTTTCCCTTGTATGTGCAGTTTCCAACTTTAAAAAAATAGTAAATACGATAAAAGATCAAACAGGCTGCTCAAAAGAGAGAGAGTTGCTGCTCCAGGCAATATAAATAAATAATATAGGTTTATTTATTGGTAAAAATACCACTGTATGAAACAACTTATACAATAATTTCAAGAAATAATTTCAGTTTTTAAAATAATATGGGAAATTATGATTTTAAGTGGGTTTTAACGATGAAATGTCGGAAAAGCTCCTAGTGGGCTGATAACCCAAAGTAATCTTCGGCTGTTTCTATTAATGTTTCAGATAAAGCCGGATGGATATGAATTTTATCTTTTATTTTTTTCTAAAAAATTTTTCTTTTACTTCTCTTACCAGTCTCTGTGCATTTGGTAAAAATTCTCTTTCCAGGGATTGCGCGGTAGGCGGAACACCATTGGGGGAGCTGATACAATAAACTGGCCCGTCAAGATAATCAAATGCATTTTCCATAATCTTGCTGGCAATGTATGAACTGAAACTTCCCTGATCTACCGGTTGGGAAAATATAAAGGCTTTATTTGTCTTTTTAACAGAATTAACTATTGTTTCAATATCAAGAGGGATAAGAGTTCTGATATCAATAATTTCTGCTGAAATTCCTTCCTCTTCAAGAACTTTTGCAGCTTTTAAGGCTTCCTGGATTAAATTGGACCAGGAAATGACAGTAACATCTGTGCCTTCCCTTTTAATATCTGCTTTGCCTATTGGTACAACATACTCGTCTAAGGGTACAATTCCTGAAAAATTATACAAAAGCTGATGTTCAAAAAATATTACAGGATTGTTGTCTCTTATTGCAGATTTTAAAAGGCCTTTTGCATCATATGGAGTAGAAGGTGCAATTATTATTAAGCCAGGTATATGAGCAGTAATTGACTCAAGACTTTGTGAATGCTGACCTGCATATCCTCTTCCGCCTCCAATGGCAGTTCTAAGTACCATAGGAACGCTGGTCTGGCCTCCTGACATATAACTCCATTTTGCTGCCTGATTTCCAATCTGATCCATTGCCATTAATATGAAATCATCATACATAATCTCACAGACCGGCCGCAGCTTTGTCATTGCCATACCAACAGCACAGCCAACTATTGCTGATTCCGATATTGAAGTGTTAAATACTCTGTCGCGGCCAAATACCTGTAAAAGTTCCTTTGTTACCCCGAAAGCTCCGCCATATTCAGCTATGTCCTCCCCAAACAATAATACGCCATTATCTCTTGCCATTTCTTCAGCAAGAGCTTCTCTGAGTGCAAATCTATATGTTATTTCGCCATTATCATTTCTTGGATATTTCAGAGTATTTTTATAAGAGTTATTATCAGAATTTGAAATATTAATTTTGTCATCTTTGGCAAACA
>JAJFVM010000185.1 GCA_021371805.1 bacterium | reverse complement strand
AATAATAGAAATAATATTTAATGAAATTGTTATAGAAGCAACATTAAATGAGTCAAAAACAGCAAAAAAACTTTTAAAAATTCTTCCGTTTAAATCTGAAATCAACCTGTGGGGAAATGAAGTATATTTCGAAATTCCCATAGAAGCGGATCTGGAAAATGGAAAAGAATTAATGGATGTCGGTAATATTGCTTTCTGGCCTCCCGGTAATGCTTTTTGCATATTCTTTGGGCCAACGCCTGTAGGAGACGGAACAAAACCCAGGGCAGCAAGTGCAGTTACCGTAATCGGAAAAATTACGGATGAAAACGGGATAGACAAAATCAGGAAGATCAAGCCGGATGATTCTATCGAATTAAGGCTTAAAAAATAGAGCCAATGGTGTTCGAGGGATGGGTTTTGCTGGAGAAACTAAAATATTTACAGAAACGAATAATATAAAATGTTAATTGCTGTATGCTAATTATAAAGAAATAAATTTTGATAATTGCAGATGATAAATTAATGACCGATGTGCGTATTATTCCCAAATACAGGGAATAAGGGAGATACATATGTGCGCAGCAAAAAAGAATATTAAGGAAAAACTTTCGGGTGTATTTGCGCCAATAATAACTCCTTTCAAAAATGAAGAAATTATATTAGAAAAATTAAAGGAAAACATAGCTAAATATAATTTGACGGATTTGAAGGGGTATATGCCATTGGGAAGTAATGGGGAATACCAAGGATTGACTGAAGAAGAATCATTGAAAGTATTAGATACTGTTCAAAAATGTAAAACGAACGAAAAAATAATTGTTGCCGGCTGTGGGCGGGAATCTGCAAAAGCGACAGTGGAATTTATAAAAAAAGCTGCATATTATGGATTAGATATGGCCTTTATACTTACTCCACACTATTTTGTCAAAGAAATGACAAATGAGGCATTGATTGGATATTTTACTTATGTAGCGAATAAATCACCTATTCCTATCGTAATATATAATGCTCCTAAATTTGCTTCAGAGATATTGATAACACAAGAATTAATGGCTGCTCTTGCAGAACACCCCAATATTATCGGCATGAAAAACTCTTCGTTCTTCCCTATTTCAAAGTACAAAGAATTTATTCCGGAAAATGCTGAATTTTATTTATTGGCAGGGAATATAAAAACTTTTTACCCCGGGTTAGTTGAAGGTGCATCAGGTGCAGTTTTATCAACTGCCAGTTATTTACCTGAGTATTGCTGTGAGCTGTACCAGCTTCATTTAACCCAAAAAACCAAAGAAGCAGTCAAGCTTCATAATTTTTTAAATAATTTATCAAGCAATACTATCGGAAGGTTTGGTGTAGCAGGTGTGAAATTTGCCTTAGACATTCGCGGTTTTTTTGGTGGAAATCCCAGGATACCACTATTGCCTGTAAAACCCGAAGATAAAAAGCAGATAATAGAATATTTTCAAAAAGAAGGCATAGCCAATTTTATTGGGCTGTCTCAGTAAAATTATTTCAGTTTGAATTCATAAATGAATTAATTGCATCTATGGCAAAATCAATTTTTTCCTTTGTAATCCAGTAATGGGTAACAAATCTATATTCGCCCAGTTCCGGAGGGCTTATTTTTATCTTTTTGGAAAAAAGGAATTCGATGAATTTTTTTTCATTAAAATCTTTTATATCTATTGTAAAAAATACCATATTTATATCAAGCCTGTCTGCCGATACTTTAAAACCTTTGATACGGCTTAATTTTTCTGCAAGATATTTTGCATTAGCATGATCTTCGTTAAGCCTTTTTGACATTTTTTCAATTGAAATCAGACCCGCAGCTGCAAGGTAACCTGCCTGCCTTAATCCGCCGCCCATCAGTTTTCTGTTTTTTCTTGCTTTTATTATGAATTTTTTTGTTCCTGTAAGCATCGAGCCTATAGGAGAACAGAGACCCTTTGATAAGCAGAACATTACGGAATCAGCGCATTTTGCTATATTTTTGGCTTCAATTCCAAGAGCAGATGCAGCATTAAAAATTCTTGCTCCGTCAAGATGAACAGGAACATTCATTTCTTTTGAATATTCATAGATTTCTTTTAAATTCTGTATAGGAACTACTTTTCCCGAAGAATGAGCATTTTCCATACATACGAGCCCTGTTTTGGGATAGTGTATATCGCTGCCTCTGAAAGCCATCTTAAATTCGTCCAGATCTAATTCCCCGAAATTATCATTTAAGGTTCTGAGCCCAACGCCGGCAATTACTGCAGAAGCGCCGACTTCATGGACAACTATATGGTTACTCTTGGGAATTATCACTTCATCCCCTCTTTCAGTATGAGTTAATATGGCAAGCTGATTTCCGAAAGTTCCCGATGGAACAAACAATGCGGCTTCCTTACTTAAAATTTCCGCAGCTTTTTGTTCAAGCAGTTTGACTGTCGGATCATCTTCATATACATCATCTCCGGCTCTGGCACCCCGCATTGCATCCAGCATTTCTTCAGTCGGCTCGGTTACTGTATCGCTTCTGAAATCTATGAATTCCATAATATCCCTTCAATTATCAGCTATTAGAATAAAACAAAATTAATATCAAAACAATATTAAACAAATTCAATATAAACAATTTCGATATTTTTATAAAATGATATTTCACTAAATTGTTTTTGTCAGGTTTACAATAACGCTGATAACAACAGGTAGATAGTAATTTACAAAAAAACAGCAGACAAGGTTACTGATTTACACTCTCAAGAATAAAAGCACCAAGGCTAATCGAGAGTTTTAACAATATTAGTTGATTGTATTATAACTATTTAAAACTATTATATAGTACTAATTAATGGTAAAATATTATTTATAAGGTGGGGCGGTAATGTAATGGCAGCATAACAGCCTGTCGAGCTGACTATGAGTTTAGCAACAGTAA
>JAJFVM010000245.1 GCA_021371805.1 bacterium | reverse complement strand
TGATTTAAAATTAATTGTTTAAAATAATCACTCTTTTTATTAACTAACTGAAAAATATTTTTGTATTCCAAATTAAAAAAATTTAAGTTTCTTACCAAAATAATTACATGTTTATTTATAATACAAAATAATATCCTTACTTAATTGGTTTTTTACTTAAATAAATTGCACATGCGTTCATATTATGTAATTAATTACAAATGTTATCAAAATTAATTTATTTTGTCAATATGCAAAGTGATTTTTGTTATCTAAAAATTAAAGGTTAGCTGCGGGAACTATTTTATAAGGATCATAGCTGATTTCACATATAAACTACGGAGCTGTTTTCTTTCTGTTAAAACAGTTTATAACCATAACCATGCGACTCTTCGTTAATATCCTAAAACAGAAAAGCCGCATGGCAGAAATTATAAATTAATACTTTTCCAGTTTTTAAAAAATTAATATATGGTTATACATTTTCCCCATAGACATCCTTCATTGTCTTTTTAAATTTCTCAAGTATCTCAGATCCCTGCTCTTCAGTCGTAATAAGAGGAGGCTTTATTTTAAGAACCGCCTTGCCCTGGCCTGTTCCGCCAACACCAAATATTATCCTGTTCTCAAAGCCTGTGTCTCTTATCGCCGTGCAGCCCTTGTAGTCTGGCTCTCTTGTATTTCTGTCTTTAACAAATTCGATACCTATATGAAAACCTATTGCTCTTACATCCCCTATATGGTCTGATTTTTTCTGCATTTCAAGAAGTTCATCTTTTATATATGCTCCTACATTTCTTACATTAGCAAGGATATTGTCTCTTTCAATAATCTCAATCATTTTAAGGCAGGCTACCTGACTTACCTGATTGTTTCCGAAAGTATGAAGATCAATGCCATTCATCTTTACGCCTTCAATATCATCACTTATTACAATTGCATTAATCGGATAGCCTGCACCCATTGATTTTCCAAGAACCATGATATCGGGAGTCACGCCATAATATTCTGATGCACTCCAGGTACCCATTCTGCCAAATGCTGTCTGAATGCAATCCCAGATAAGAATAATATTATTTTTATCACATATATCTCTTACTCCCTGCAGATAATTCTTTGAAAATATTATCTGACCTCCGCTTGCCTGCAGTGGTTCCATTAAAAGAGCACATACAGGACCGGTTGAACCGTATTTTATCTGCATTTCAAGTGCTTCAAGACACCTTCTGTCAACTTCATCGCTGTCATCTTTATTTGTTACTTCAAAATACGGCCTGTAATAATAGGGAGCAGGAACTCTTATGAAGTTTTGTGAAAAATGGGCCAAGTCTGCACCGCCATGATACCTGCCGCTTGCCATGGTTCCTGTATGGGACGCACCGGTGGTCATAAAAGATGTCCCGTGATATGCACCGTAGAGCGAAATGAAGTTGTGAGCTTTTGGTCTGTTTAAAATTGCAACCTTAAGTGCCGCCTCAATTGAAACTCCGCCGCCGATTGTAAAAAGCACTCTATTCATCTTGTCAGGAAATATCTCGGCAAGTTTTTTTGCCAAAAGATACCTTGCAATAGTATAAAATCCCGTATGGAAATGATTTGAATAATCAATCTGCTCCTTTATAGCCTGATTTATTTCAGGATGTGCATAGCCAAGGTGAAGTGCCCATGACTGGCTTGTGCAGTCTATGTATTTTTTATTATCAATATCATAAACATAGACATTTTCACCTCTTACAAGATTTACCCCGGGAGTTCCACCTCCAAGCATCAGATAAGGCTCATATTCCGGTATATCCTCTTTTTTAAAATCTAAAATTTTCTTGATTATTGAATCCATTGAAAATCCCTTTCTTTATTTACAGGATGCAAATTTTTTTATTATAAAGTTTGATATTTAAAAACATAATGTGCAAAAAATTTACAATTTAAAAATAATAAACTTATATATGAATTATTTTGAACTATTTATTATTTTATTGAACTAATTAAAATTTGTCAAAGGAAAAATAAAAAATTTGATATTATTAACTCCTGCATTTTTAATGGGCTAAAAATAAGACTTAAAGACGTTTTCAAGTGATTCGATTAAAATTATCAATTATTTCATTTAATTTCTGCCTGTAGTAAGAGAAATTTTCATAAGTACAGTCTTCAGAAACAAAATGGTCAGTGTGCGGTATATACCTGCCTTTTTTAAGCATTTCTTTTACTATTTCAAGTTCTTTATCTATCTCAGCCTTTCCGCCTCCGGCAAACATTGTCCTTTTATCAAATCCCCCCATTATCTGAAAATCA
>JAJFVM010000233.1 GCA_021371805.1 bacterium | reverse complement strand
GAGAATATAGAATATCTGAGTTTTCATGACAAACTCACTGGCTTATATAACAGGGCGTATTTTGAAGAGGAGCTTAAGAGATTGGATACTCCAAGGTTAATTCCCATAAGTATTGTTATGGGAGATTTAAACGGCCTGAAGATTATAAATGATGCCTATGGGCATGAAGAAGGAGATATATTGCTTAAAAAAATAGCCGATATCTTAAAAAGCAGTTTCAGGAAAAATGATATTGTTGCCAGATGGGGCGGAGATGAGTTTGTTATTATATTACCTAAGACAGACGTTGAAAATACAAATGAGATAATTGAGAGGATAAAAAAAAGTTGTATTAAAAACAGTTTAGAGTCAATGCCTCTCAGCATTTCCATGGGTGTTGCTGCCAAATTGGATGCTTCGCAGGAAATTAAGGAAATAATGAGAAAAGCCGAAGACAATATGTATAAGCATAAACTTTCCGAAAAGCAGGATATCCAAAACTCAATTATTTCTTCTCTCGAAAAAACCCTGGATAAAAAGAATTATGAGACGGAAAAGCATATTCAGCGGATAAAAGACATGGCTTTAAAATTAGGTAATTCACTAAAACTGCCTGAAAATAAAATTGATGAATTAACTTTACTTGCCACACTTCATGATATCGGGAAAATAGCTGTAGCTGATAATATTTTATCAAAACCAGGAAAGCTGACATCGGATGAATGGGAGCTAATAAAAAAACATCCGGAAGTGGGGTATCGAATCGCCGAATCTTCTCCCGAGCTTGCAGTTATTGCTGAGGATATTCTTGCTCATCATGAGTGGTGGAATGGCAGAGGTTATCCGAGAGGTTTAAAGGGTAATAATATTCCTTTGTCTTCGCGGATAATAGCTACTATTGATGCATATGACGCTATGATAAATGACAAACCCTACAGGAAAGCTATGACAAAAGACGAAGCTGTCGAAGAGTTGAAGCGTTGCTCGGGGACACAATTTGATCCTGAAATAGTTGAGCAGTTTATTGAAATATTGTCTTTTAAGGAATAGCTGCCATTCTGACTTGGCGCTCAGGATAATTTATTCTTAATAAAGACATGATCATCTAACTCTTATTGAAACCCTTTAAAAAAGGGTTATTAACTTTCCTTGTTGCCTAATCTGAAAAAGTATCTGAAAGCATATTCTTGACTAAAATCAGTGTTAAAGTTAAAATTACTTTAATTATTTTTTTAAAAATGATTGCCTGATTTTTTATTAATTTGTGCTGGTTTTACTATATCTAGAATTAAAATTTTAGATTTTAGATAAATATTTATAACTGGGATTTTAAGTATTATGTTTTTTAGTGAAAATTATTTAATTATTTTATAAATTGAGATTAATTGTTAATGTTAAAAATTATTAATATCAAGTTAAAAGATAAAAAAGCTTTAATAGTTAAATTCAAGCGATAGTTGACTTTTTTTTCACATAAAATTAATATCCCAGGATTGCATAAATGCAATAAATTAATCGGGCAATTTTGCTCGATTTTTTATTGGGAGGATTGGTGTATCAATGATTGAAATATTAAGGATTGTTGGAATTGGAGCAGCTATATTGATAGCTGGATTTTTTGGGGGCATCTATTATAGAAAGTTGTTGGTAGATGCAAGGATAAATTCTGCTGAACAAAATGCAAAAAGAGTTGTTGAAGATGCAAAAAAAGAAGCTCTTACATTAAAAAAAGAAGCAATTGCTGAAGGTAAAGAAGAAATTGCTAATATCAAATTAAGAAATGACGAAGATATTAAAAGGCAAAGATTTGAGATACAGAAGCTGGAAAACAGGATTCTTGGAAAAGAAGAGTCGATAGAGAAGAAAACTTCATTTATTGAAAAGAAAGAGCAAATGGTAACTCAGAAAGAGAAAGAAATTGATGAGATAAAAAATTCACTGGATGAAATACTTAAAAAAGAACTTTTAAGACTTGAAGCAATTGCAGAACTGACCAAAGAAGAAGCAAAAGCTATTCTTGTTAAGAAAATGGAAGAAGATGCAAAATATGAGGCAGTAAAAGAAATAAAAAGAATAGAATCGCAGACAAAAGAAGACGCAGATAAGATTGCCAAGAAAATAATTGCTCAGGCAATCCAAAGATGTGCGATAGATCATGTAACGGAAACTACTGTTTCTGTAGTGAATTTGCCTAATGATGAAATGAAAGGCCGCATTATCGGGCGTGAAGGAAGGAATATCAGGGTTTTTGAAAACCTGACAGGAATTAATATCATTGTTGACGATACTCCTGAAGCTGTTATATTGTCTTCGTTTGATCCGGTAAGAAGGGAAATAGCAAGAGTAACACTTGAAAATCTGATAATTGACGGAAGAATTCATCCTGCAAGAATAGAAGAAATGTATGATAAAGCCAGCAAGCTTATCAACAATGAAATAAAAGTTGAAGGTGAAACCGCAGTATTTGACTCCGGAATAGGCGAGGTAAATCCCGGACTTGTAAAGGTACTTGGAAGATTGAAATACAGAACAAGTTATGGTCAGAATGTTTTAATGCACTCAAAAGAAGTGGCCTATGTGGCCGGAATAATTGCTTCAGAGCTTGGGACAAACATTAAGAAAGCTAAAAGAGCTGGGCTTTTTCATGATATAGGGAAAGCATTGACCCATGATATTGAAGGTTCTCATGCTTTAATCGGAGCTGAACTTGCAAAAAGGCTTCACGAAGATAATGATATTTGTCATGCAATTGAAGCTCATCATAATGAAATTGAAACCGAAACATTGCTTGACGTTATTGTGCAGGTCGCAGATGCAATTTCAGGTGCCAGACCTGGTGCAAGAAGAGAAACCATTGAAAGTTATATAAAGAGGTTGGAAAGCCTTGAAAAAATAGCATCCGAATTTAAGGGCATAGAAAAATCTTATGCAATACAGGCCGGCAGGGAAATCAGGGTTATTGTAAAACCTGAAGAAGTTGATGATGATATGTCGGTAATTATTGCAAGAGACATAGCAAAGAAAATTGAAGGTGAAATGGAGTATCCGGGCCAGATAAAAGTAACGGTAATAAGAGAAAGTCGTGCTATAGATTATGCAAAATAATTCAGATATTAAAAAGTTTTTATCTGAATTAGGTCTTAATAACGTATTAAATGTTGAACAAGATCTTGGCGATGGCTATGTAAAGCTCCGGATATCGGAGGCTGAGAGAAGGCAGGCTTTACAGGATATTAAATCTGTGGAAGATATTTTAGTTGAGCTTCTTAGAAACAGCCGTGATGCAGGTGCAAAGAATATATTTATCGGAACTAAAAAGATAGAAGATAAAAAAAGATATATCTATTTCGTTGATGATGGTTACGGTATACCGCCTAAATTCCATGATTTAATTTTTGAAGCCAGAGTTACTTCCAAACTGGAAAACACGGTAAAAGATATATATGGTTTTCATGGAAGAGGAATGGCTCTTTTTTCTATTAAATTAAATACAGATGATATAAAAATTACCTTTTCGGAAGAGGGACAGGGAACTTCAATATTTTTAAATATAGATTTGGAAAAAGTTCCCGAAAAAAAGGATCAGTCCATTTTTCCTCAAATAGTTGAATTAGACGGCGATATTAATATAATCGGAGGCGTAAATAACATTCCTAAAACATTGGTTGAATTCTCACTTCAAAATCCGGGCATAAATATTTATTATGGTACGCCTTCTCAGATAATAATGTCCATGCGGAATCTTTTAAAAAATTTAAATATCTTTAATAATTTCCCAAAATTTGACGACTGGGAACATTTAGTAAATTATTTAAATGATAATAATAAAATTAAAGTCAATTTTTTCCCCTGCCTTACTGAAAATTATTTGACTTTAAATAAAATAACTGAGTTTTTTTTCAATATGGAAATATCTGAAAGAACAATTCAAAGAATTATCTATGAGGAGTTTAAACCTATTGATCCGATAAATATAAGTAATTTGATTCATGTAAATAAAGCTGAAAATAAAATATTAAATGAGAAGAAGGCTGATGAAGCAGTGCAGGATCTGTATAAGCATGAAATTTATAACGAAAACGAAGCGGAAAATATAAGTAACAAATATTCTATAAACAAAAATAATAAACGCACTAAAGATTTAGTATTATATGATGAACAAAAATTGGCACTAAGATTTAAAGATGACGAAATTAGCGATATAATAAAAGAAATAAATGCAAAAATAAAAAATATCGGCAGCAAATATTTAGTAGAACCTGGTAGCAATATAGATTTTAAAAAAGATAACAATACTATCAGAATAAATATAGAACTTAAAGAAGCCTAACTATAAAACAATATGAAAGTATTAAAAGTTTCATCTACTACAAGGCCTAATTCTATTGCCGGAGCCATTGCGGGTATAATAAGAGAAGAAGGCAAAGTTCAAATTCAAACAATAGGTGCTGCTGCGTTAAATCAAACAATAAAAGGAATCGCAATTGCCAGAGGTTATATAGCGCCAACTGGAAAAGAGATAGTGTGTATTCCATTTTTTAAAGACATAGAAGTAAACGGAGAAACAAAAACCGCTATAGTGCTGACTGTTGAAACAAGACCAATGGAATAGATAAAATTGTTGCCATTCTAACCTGCTTAAATTAAAATCATCGTATTTCCGTCATGTTTAAAGATTATACAATATTGTCTTATAATAATTTAAACAAACATGTGAACACTAAAATATTTATAAAAACAATTTAACCACGTAATTGAAAAAATAAGATGAAAAAATATTATATTGAAACTTTCGGATGCCAGATGAATGAATTTGATTCCGAAAGAATTGAATATCTCTTAGATAAAGAAGGATACTCTGCATCAGAAAAGATAGAGGACTGTGATATTATCGTTATTAATACCTGTGCTGTCAGAGAAAAAGCTGAAAATAAATTATACGGACATATAGGAAACTTAAAGAATCTTAAGATTTTAAAACCGGATCTTCTGATATGCATCGGAGGCTGTACAGCACAGAATTTAAAAGAAAAAATATTAAAGGACTTTCCTTATGTAGATATTATTTTTGGTACGCACAACATTTCACAGCTTCCCGAGTTAATTTTAAAGAAGAAAGAAATAAACAAAAACATATGTGAAATTAGGGAAAAAGGATTTGATTATGCCCTTGATAGATTCAGACATACTTTTCCTTTTAAGTCATATATCCCTATTTCAATAGGATGTAATAATTTTTGTTCTTACTGTATAGTACCCTACGTAAGAGGAAAGGAAATCTCAATAAAACCAGGGAAAATAATTGAAACCGCCCAAAAGCTTGTTTCCGAAGGAGTTGTCGAAATTATGCTTTTAGGCCAGAATGTCAATTCTTATGGAAAAGATCTGGATAATCCGGTTACATTTTCGCAGCTATTAGATAAAATTTCACAAATTGACGGTTTAAAAAGAATTCGGTTTATGACAAGCCACCCCAAGGATCTGTCAGCGGAATTAATTAACGTTATAGCAGAAAAACCAAACATAATGAGCCATATTCATCTTCCTCTTCAGGCAGGATCAAATAAAATACTTGAAATGATGAACAGAAGATATACCAAAGAAGATTATCTTGAAATTATACACAACATAAGATCAAGAATTAAAGACAGTTCCTTAACAACGGATATCATTACAGGGTTTCCCGGTGAAAAAAGAGATGATTTTGAACATACGCTTGATGTTGTGAAAAAAGTAAGATTTAACAGAGCATTTACTTTTATTTATTCAAAAAGGGATGGGACTGCAGCTTGCAGTTTGGAAGATAGTATTTCTAAAAAAGAAAAGAAAGAGTGGTTTAAAGAACTGGTGGCATTACAAAATCAGATATCTTTTGAAGAAAATCAAAAACTTATAGGAAGATGTCCTGAAGTTTTAGTTGAAGGTAAAGGGAGCAAAAATTTGCTTGAAGGAAGACTTGAAAATAATTCCGTAGTTAATTTTGAAGGCAGCAATAATTTAATAGGCAGATTTGTAAAAATTAAGATAACTGGTGCAAAATCATTTTATCTTACAGGTAATATCTTAAAATAGTATCATGGAAAATAATGAAATAAGCAGCACGGAAATAAGTTTATTTAAAAATAATCCGGATATTAACAAACTCGAAAAAAAACTTTTATCGGAAAAATATCTTATTGTTATATGCGGACCTACAGGAATTGGAAAAAGTAAGTCGGCATTGATGCTTGCAAAAATATTTGATACAGACCTTATTTCTGCAGATTCAATGCAATCTTATATAGGTATGGATATCGGAACCGATAAGCAGAATTTTAAAAAATACGGTGTGAATCAATTTCTTATAGATATATGCAGCCCTGACCATTTTTTGACATCTGTTGAATACAGAGATACGGCAAGAGAAATAATTAAGACCGAATTTTTCAGCAGGAAAAAGCTGCCTATAATAGTCGGGGGATCAGGTCTTCATATAAGGGCTATAGTGGATGATTTAATGAAGGCACCTGAAGGCGATTATGTTTTAAGAGAAAAGATAAAAAACGAAATCCTTAGAACAAGTCTGCAATATTATTATGAAAAATTAAAAAATATAGATAATGAATACGCGGATAAAATAAAAGCAAATGATGAAAGAAGGATAATAAGAGCTTTAGAAGTTTATGAAAAGACAGGTAAAAAATATTCGGATTTTCAAAAAAAATGGCACGAAAGAAAGTCAATTTATAATTGTGTTTTTATCGGACTGGAAATGGACAGAAGCCGATTGTACAAAAATATTGAAAGCAGGATAGATGCAATGTTGAACAGGGGACTTGTGGCTGAAGTAAAACAGCTCATTGAAATCGGTTATAAGGATTGTTTCAGTATTCAGCAGGCAATCGGATATAAGGAATTAGTGAAATATTTTGATGGAAAATCAACTCTTGCAGATGCTGTTAATGAAATCAAAAAAAATACCAGACATCTTGTGAAAAAGCAGCTTACCTGGTTTAAGGCGGATGCCAGAATAAATTGGATAACAGCTGATAATTATGTTAGTATTTATAATTTAATAAAGGATATTTTAAATATCATTTCACGGCAGGTATCTGATGAAAAAAATTAAATTTTCAAAATTAAACGGACAGGGTAATGATTTCATACTTATCGATGCAACGGTTGAAAATATACTATTGACTGATGAAGAAATAAGAAGATTATGCGGCAGGCATTTCGGGATCGGAGCTGATGGAGTAATTTTAGTCAGGAAATCTTCAAAAGCTGATTTTTTTATGGATTATTATAACAGTGACGGAACAACTGCTGAAATGTGCGGCAATGGTATACGCTGCATGTCCAAGTTTATATATGACGGTAATTTAACTTATGATAAATCGATTTTAGTTGAAACACGTGCCGGAATTAAGAAAGTGGACATGGAATTACTTGAAAATAATGAAGTAGGGGAAATTCAGGTAGATATGGGTTTTCCTATTTTTAATCCTGAAAAAATACCTGTGAATATCAAATTATTAAGCAGTGAAATTGTTTCTGACTCAAATAAGAGCCAGGCTAAGAAATTATATTTAAACAAATATTTTAAAGAATCAGGAAAAGAATATATAGACACGGTATTTAATTATGAGCTTAAAATTGGAAATGAAAATTATATTATAAATTGCTTGTCTATGGGGAATCCTCACTGCATTATTTTTTTGAAAAAAAATGAAAGTCTAGACCAGATAAATCTTCACGGTTTAGGTCCGAAAATAGAAAACCATCCCTTTTTTCCTAAAAAAACAAATGTTGAATTCATTAAGGTCGAGAATATAAACGAAATCTCAATGCTTGTATGGGAAAGAGGATGCGGGGAAACTCTGGCATGCGGAACCGGAGCCTGTGCTTCTGCAGTTGCTGCAATTATGCTTGGAAGGGTAAATTCCAATATTGTTAAAGTTAATTTGAAGGGCGGTACTTTAAATATCCTTTGGAATGGAAATGAAAATGACAGTGTTTTTCTTAAGGGAGCTGTGTCATTAAACTTTACAGGTAATATATTATTAAATTAATTTTAATGAAAGGATAATTGTTAATGTTGTTTGAAGAATCCGACAGATTAAAATCCATTCCTCCTTATTTGTTTGCGGAAATAGATACAACAATAAGAAAGAAGAAAGAGGAAGGTTTTGACATTATAAGTCTTGGAATCGGTGATCCCGATATCAATACACCTGATGCCATTGTTAAGGAACTCTGCAAAGAAGCATGGAATAAGGAAAACCACAGATATCCTTCAAGCTATGGTCATAAAGTTTTAAAGTCTGCCGCAGCTCAATTTTATAAAAAAAGATTTGGGATAGATATTGATCCAGAAAATGAAGTTCTGCCTTTATGGGGTTCAAAAGAGGGAATTGCAAATATTGCATATGTATATATCAATCCCGGTGATTTAGTTCTTGTTCCAGACCCTTCTTATCCGGTATACAAAATCGGAACAATGTTTGCAGGCGGGTCAACATATACAATGCCGTTAACTGAAGAAAATAATTTTCTGATTGATTTTAGTAAAATAGATGGGGATGCTGCAAGAAAAGCAAAACTTATGCATGTAAATTATCCCGGGAACCCGACAAGTGCATCATGTGATATTGATTTTTTTGATAAACTGGTTGATTTTGCATCAGAATATGAAATTCTTGTATGTCATGACAATGCTTACGGCGATATTTATGCGGAAGAAAAGTATAAACCTGTAAGTTTTTTAAATGCAAAAAATTCAAAAGACATTGGAATTGAATTTTATTCGCTTTCAAAATCTTTTAATATGACTGGGTGGAGAATAAGTTTTGCTGTAGGAAACAGTGCTGTTTTAAACAGTCTTGGTAAATATAAATCAAATGTTGATTCAGGAGTTTTTAATGCAGTGCAGTATGCAGCCGCAGCTGCTCTTAATGATTATGAGGAGTTTATTAATTCTAATAATAAAATATATAATAGGCGACGGCAAAAAGTCTGGGAACTCCTTGACAAATTAGGATTGAAATATTACAAGTCATTTAATACCATTTATATATGGACAAAAGTCCCTGAAGGTTATAATTCCGCATCATTTGCAAAATTGCTTCTTGATAAAACCAATGTAGTAGTAACTCCCGGGAGCGCTTATGGAAAATATGGTGAAGGATACTTCAGAATATCTTTGACTATTGATGACTCAAGATTAGAAGAAGCACTTGACAGGATGAAGAATGTTTTTTGATATTACGCAAGATAATAAAGAAAGAGCTTTTATTATCTTTGTTAGATTTAAAGATTACAAGCATAAAGATGAGAGTTTGCCTGTTCAAAAACAAACAATCGAAGAAAATATTGAAGAATTAAAAAACCTCGCATTAAGCGCAGGCGCAGAGGTAATTTCGAAAATTGTACATAATCAGGATAAGCCTAATTCGAAATACTATATAAGCACCGGAAAACTGGAAGAAATTGAACAGATTATTATCGATGATGAAATAGATATATTAATTTTTGATGATGAAATAACTCCGAGCCAGCAAGGAAATCTGCAGGAAAAATTAAAAATTAAAGTTATTGACAGAACCGCACTTATACTTGACATATTTGCTCAAAGGGCTCAAAGCAAGGAAGGCAAACTTCAGGTTGAATTAGCGCAGCTGAATTATATGCTTCCAAGATTAAGGGGGAAAGGCCTTGTTTTATCAAGACTTGGCGGCGGAATAGGTACAAGAGGCCCCGGTGAGACAAAACTTGAAGTTGACAGAAGAAAGATAAGAGAAAGAATTAACTTTCTTGAGAAAAAAATCACTCAAATCGCTGTACAAAGACAGGTCCAGAGAAAGTTAAGAGAAGAAACAGGAGTATTCAAGATTTCACTTGTCGGTTATACAAACAGCGGCAAGTCCACCCTTTTAAACGCACTTACGGATGCGAATGTATTAGAAAAAGATATGCTGTTTTCAACCCTTGATTCTACTACCAGAAAACTGGATATGGACATAGGCGTTGAAATTTCTCTTTCTGATACTGTAGGGTTTATAGAAAAATTACCGCATCAGCTTATAGCAGCCTTTAAATCAACTCTCGAAGAAGTCATCAAGGCTGATCTTCTTCTGATAATAGTAGATATCAATAATCCTAACTACGAAAATCATATCTTAAGTGTAAAAAAAGTCTTAAATGAGATTGAGGCAAAGGATAAAGAGATTTTATTTGTGTTTAATAAAATAGATATGATCAAAAATAAAAATGTATTATTAAAAAGTGTAAGGCTTATTTACAAAGATGCCGTATTTATATCTGCTAAAAATAAATCAGGTTTTGATAGCCTGTTTAGCAAGATCAAAGAAATAATTTCATTTAACTATGCGAAATTTTTAATAAATATTCCCTATGACGAAAGTAATTTTGAATCACAGGTTTATAGAAACTGTAAAGTTATTGAAAAAAAATATCTTGAAGATCGTATAAGTATTATTGCCAGTTGTGATCAGAAATCCATTATGAAAATTTCATCGATGATATCCGAAGGTAATAAAAACGTTAAAATCCAAAAATATAAGATTAAAAATAATATAAATAATCAGATTTAAAAATATTTTCTGATCACTCCGATAACTTTACCGGCAATCTTAACATCTTTTACTACAATTGGCTTCATGAAATCATTTTCGGGAATCAATTTTATAACGTTGTTGATTTTTAAAAATCTTTTAACAGTAGCTTCGTCTTCTATAAGAGCAACAATAATTTCACCATTTCTTGCAATTTCCTGTTTTCTTACAATAATATAATCCCTGTCAAGTATACCGGCATTTATCATGCTGTCTCCCTTTACTTTCAACATAAAAACATCGTTTGAATCTTTTATAAAATCTGTAGTAACGGGAAAATATTCTTCAATGTTTTCCTGTGCAAGAATAGGAGTTCCGGCTGCAACATTACCGACTATTGGAATTAATACGACATTACTTAAATTATCAGTACCAGCAGGAGATTTAAAAACAGGATTTAAGATTTCAATGGTTCTTGAACTGCCTTTACCTCTTTTGATATATCCTAATTCTTCCAGCTTTTTTAAATGAGCATGTACGGTTGCTGAAGAGCTTAAGTTTACCGCTTCAGCAATCTCTCTTACGGATGGGGGATAGCCAAGTTTTTTGATGGCAGCTACGATGAATTTGAAGATCTGATACTGTTTTTCACTTATATGAGTGCTTGATTTTATCATAATTAACCATTTTTTTAATAATATTTTGATATATTATTTTTTAACTTCTGTAAATAACAATATCTTTTAACTTAAAACTATGAGTAAAAATATTATTATATCTTTGTTATATCTTTGCATATTTAGCTAATTATACAATAAAAAAAAAGAAAAGCAAACAAATGTTTGCTTTTCTTTTAAGTTATCTAATATTAAACATTAAAGATGTTTTTATTCAAGTTCTCCTCTACTGCTAAGCCAGGGCATCATGGTTCTCAACTTTTTCCCAACAATTTCGATAAGGTGATTTTCTTCTCTTTTTTTAACTGCATTAAATACAGGTCTTCCGGCCTTATTTTCAAGTATCCATTCTTTAGCAAAAGTCCCATCCTGTATTTCATTAAGAATTTTTTTCATATTTTTACGGGTTTCTTCTGTTATTACTTTTTTGCCCACGATCATATCGCCATATTCAGCAGTATCACTGATGGAATATCTCATACCTGATATTCCATGTTCATAGATGAGGTCAACGATCAGTTTTAGTTCATTTAGCACTTCAAAATAGGCAATTTCCGGCTGATATCCTGCTTCAGTAAGGGTATCAAATCCTGCTCTTATTAATTCGGTGCATCCGCCGCAAAGAACTGCCTGTTCGCCAAATAGATCTGTTTCAGTTTCTTCTTTAAATGTTGTTGTAATTATTCCTACTCTTCCTGCCCCAAGACCCTTTGCATAAGCAAGAGCAATCTTTTTTGCTTTACCGGAATAATCCTGTTCAACAGCAATAATTGCAGGAACACCGCTGTTTTCGGTAAACATTCTTCTGACAATATGACCTGGTCCTTTAGGTGCTATCATTATGATATCAACATCTTTTGGTGGAATTATCTGAGAATAATGAATGTTGAATCCATGAGCAAATGCAAGTATGTTCCCGGTTTTTAAATTAGGCTCAATATATTTGTAAAACAAATCTCTTTGAAGTTCATCATTAACCAAAATCATGATTATATCTGCTTGTGAAGCAGCTTTGTCAGCGCTGTAAACTTCAAAACCTTTTTCTTTTGCAGCATTCCATGCCCTGCTTCCTTCAAGTTCACCGACAATTATATTCATTCCGCTTTCCCTAAGATTTTGAGCATGTGCATGTCCCTGACTGCCGTAGCCAATAATTGCAATCTTTTTGTCTTTAAGGATATCCAGGTCTATATCCTTATCATAAAAAATTTCTGCCACTTTTCCTCCTTAAAATATGATAAATTAGTTTATAGTAAACTCGTAAAGTTATTTTAACAAATAAAAATAAAATAGTCATACATAAATTAGGCATATTAGGCTAATCACATAATTTACCTTATCCAACAGTGATAAATTTAACGTAACCTATTGTCTTGAAAACAATGGTTACTATCGCAGCCGCTATAAGTATTCCAAGTAAAACATCGAGAATAGCTTTTTTGGGTGGGATACCAAAAACAAATGCAATCATTGCACCAGTCCAAGCACCTGTCATAGGAAGGGGAATGCCTACAAATGTAGCAAGTGCAAAACCTGAATATTTTTCAAATTTTTTATAATATTTTTTACGAGTTCTATTAAAAAGCCAGGTGAAAAATCTATCTGCCAATTTAAATTTTTTCATAAGAAATCTTGAGATTGGGTCAAGTGCATAAATTATTATTATAGCTGGGATTAGATTGCCAATAATTGAAAAAATAATCGTACTGTATATGTCAAGCCCATAAACCCCAAGACCCAGTGGAATGGAAGCTCTTAGCTCTCCCACTGGTGTCATAGCGGTGAAAAAAGTAGCAGCAATTTTACCAATATTTTCTGAAAAATAATTAATAATCACAGACATTAATATTTCCCCCTGTATCTATTGGGCTATATTAACAAAAATCAACTCATAATAAAAGTATTTAGTAAAAATTATCAAAAATTCTAAATTTATTTGACACGAACATATGTTCGATGTTATTATTTAAAGACGAACATATGTTTGCTATATTAGATATCAGGAAAAAATTTTATATCAAGTAAAAAGTTATTGAGGCAGGAGGTCAATATGTATAAAAAAGCAGCAAAAAATATATCGTATATTATAACAATGATAATAGTTTTTATTTTAGTTTTTGTGGCAATATATTTCAATCTTAATAAATTTTTACCTTCGACAACCATTAAATACACTCAAATAAATATTGAAAACGGCACAAGTTTTAATGACATATTATCTGAATATACGAGTATAGAAAACAGGGAAGCTTTTATCGCAGAAGTAAAAAAGATAAATAAGTTGGATGATATTGAATCTATTGAAAGAAAATCACTTATAATACCTGTGAAAAATTAAAATTGATTTTTTTAAAAAACCGATTTAAAACCCGATAATAATTTGTCCTATTTTCTTAAAATATCTTTATAATTGATAAAAAATATGATATGTTGCAAATTCTGATACACTCAGACTTTATTTGTTTTTCTTCTTTTATTTTTATAAGTACCTTTTAAAATATTAACTTATTAAAAATGGAAAAAATTTTTTAGAATGGAATTAAAAATTAAAATACTTAATAATTCAGTTCCAAATCCAAGATATGCACATGAAAGTGATGCAGGATTAGATTTATACAGTACCATTGATTATGTATTAAAACCCTTTGAAAGAAAATTAATACCAACTGGTATAAAAGTAGCGATTCCTGAGGGATTTGCCGGATTTGTACAGCCAAGATCGGGCTTAGCAATTAATCATGGAATAAGTCTTGTTAACACTCCGGGATTGATTGACAGTGGTTACAGGGGCGAAATTAGAGCTATTATTATTAATCTTGATTCAGAAAACAGTTTTGAAATAAAAAAAGGAGATAAAATCTGCCAGCTTGTAATTTTAAGAGTTGAAAAGGCCAATTTATTGTTTAAAGAAGAACTTGAAGAATCAGACAGGGGAGAGGAGGGGTTTGGCAGTACTGGTATAAAGTAGTAGATAATTTTTCTTATTTCAATCTGCAAGTTCGGCTTAATTTTGGTATTTTTATAGAAGTCCAATGTTAAGTTAAACAATATGAGTATAAGTCAACAACTGCTAAAAGTAATTTAATTAATTTAAACTTAATTTTAAACTTATACTTTATAGATATAAAATATTTCAAAAAAAGTTAATTTATAATCCCAAACCCGCTACTTAAAGGGCCCTGAAATAAAGAATATTTAAATATTGGATAATAAGTAAGCAAACCAAAGGCTATAATAATTATAAGAATAAGTATGAAGCTAAAGTATTTCCAT
>JAJFVM010000207.1 GCA_021371805.1 bacterium | reverse complement strand
AAATGGGCACCACTGTTTACAAACTTTCTTTTAACCTCTTCGATTAATAGCACAAGATCTTTTTTGTCATAATTTTTAATTTCATCTTCGCTTAAACCGAGTTCATTACTTCCTTTTACAATCCCTACACTCCACATGCCGGCATTAACACCTTCCACTATGTCGCTTACCGTGTCACCAACTTTGATAACAGTCTTAGTTGGAAAGACTTTTAGTTTGATTAAATTCATATAACACATCCACGGATATGGTCTGCCGCCGTTAACTTCTTCATGGGTGACAATACAGTCGGGCATATAGCCATATTTTCCGGATTCTTCTGAAACAACCTGCATCATTTCTTTTGTGTAACCTGTGGTGGATCCTATTTTTAAACCTTTATCTTTTAAATTTTTTACCAGCTCTGCAACACCTTCGATAGGTTTTGAGTATTTCGCAAGTATGCTAAAAAGATTATGCTCAAATGCTCTGTATAAGCTCTCCAGATCAGAAACATCAGGTTTTCTTTTATATTTATTTTCCCATTGCTTTGAAACTTTATCCATTTCCAATATCTTTTTTATATGGTCTTTTTTTGACAGCCCCATGAAACTGCGAATCTCTTTCATTGAAATATCGATTTCATAATCTTTGAAAATCCTTTCAAAAGCCAGTGCCGGAGCCATACAGCCATAATCCACTGTCGTCCCCGACCAGTCAAAAATTACTGCATTTATCTGCAAACGCATATTTTTATCTTTTTTGCCAGGCATCTGTTTTCCTCCTTATCTTTTTTAAAATAATCTCATATATTATTCTTACTGCCACATTGGTTAAAACAATCAGATTAGCCATAGCTGCAGCAGATGCAATTGATCCCCCTTCTTCCATGTGTATAACCGCTATAGAGGCAAGTTTTAACTGAGAAGTATATAAAAATATTACTGCGGATACTGTAGTCATGGAATTAACAAAAATGTACATCAAATTTTCCATGATGGCTGTTATCGAAAGTGGAACGGTTACTTTTAAAAAAGTCTTATAAACAGGTATGGACATGGAATATGAAACATTTTCAAATTCCCGCTCAATTTTTTTTAAAGCTGTATTGGCAGTAATAAAAGGTACTGAATAAAAATGAATTATATTGGCAAGAACAAGTATTATGATGGTTCCATAAATAAAATTAAATATATTTGGTATCGTAAAACCAAAAAAATTAAAATTCAGCCTGTTAAAAAACATAATATAGGATATTCCTATTATAAGACCCGGAAGTGCAAGTGGAATTATTGAAATAAAGTAAGACAGCTGCCTTATAATTTTCATGGATTTTAATTTTTCTATGAGATAAGCACTTGAAAAAATTAAAACTGTTCCGACTACCGAGCTTACAAAAGAAACGATTATACTATTAATATATGGTTTGATTCCTGAGCTTGAAACAGTTTTAAAAATATAATGAGAGAAAGTTAATTTAAGATTATATGGCCAGATTTTTACAAGAGATGCAAAGATTGCAACCAGGAAAAATATCAGAATAATGACACTTATTACAAAACAATAGAAAAAAAATAGATTATCAGCAGGTTTCTTTTTGAATTGGAAAGGTATGGATTTTGAAGATAAAAATGAACTTTGTTTCCTGGTAGTAATTCTATCAACTGTAAAACTTACCAATGCAGGCAGTAAAAGAATTATTCCTACCACTGCACCCATCGAAAAATTCTGCTGACCCACTATTTGTTTATAAATATCGGTCGCAAGAACATTGTAATCCCCTCCCACAACTTTTGGTGCACCAAAATCCGTAAAACTTAATGTGAAGCAAACAAATATGGCACTTAACAGACCATATTTTACACTCGGAACGGTTATTCTTATAAACTGTTTTATTCTGCCCGCACCTAAAGTCTCGGCTGCTTCATATAAACGGTAATCAGTTATCTCAAAAGCGACAAGTAAAATCAGATAAGCCTGTGGAAAAGTATAAAGGATCTCTGATATTATTATTCCAACCGCTCCGTAAAGGTTAATATCAATGCCAAGACTGGTAAAAATACCCTTATTACCAAAAAGATATACTAAAGATATGCCCTGAAGCATAGTAGGTGCAAATAAAGGCAGAAGAGCAACATATTTAAAAAAAGTTTTCCATTTTATTTTCACTCTGGTAAGCGAATAAGCGTAAAAAAAAGCAAGCAAAACAGAAATAATGGTGGTCATAAAAGAAATAAATAATGTATTATTTACACTTTGAGATAATGCGGGATTTGAAAAATAATAATAAAAATTATCAATTCCTGTAAAACTTCCTGATTTGTCATGAAAAGCCTCAACAAATAAACTGCACAGGGGAAGTATTATCGATATAACTAAAAATAACAAAAAAATGACAATCAATATTTTTTGAAACAAATTACCCGGAGATAATTTACTGATTCTATTGTTAAATGTTGTCACTAAATGTCCTCCAGTTAAAATATATTACTTACCAAAACTACCCTGCCAAGGTCAGGAACTTATTTTTATTCTCCAAAATCAAGAGCTATCTATCCATCACCAGACTAAAGTTTGATGGTTTAGCAGCAGTCTAAAATTCCCGGCTAATTTGCAAATAGTAAAAAGTGTTTTAAAGATATGAATTCAGGAACTTAGAACTTTTGTCTTAAATTCATCAAAATTATTATTGCCATAATTATGATCATGATAATATTCATTATCTTTAAAAGTTATTAACTTATCCGCAGGCAACTCTATAAAAACTCTTTCGTTATTCTCTAAAAAGCCTATTTTTTTATTTGATGGTATGTCAACTTTTATCATCTGGTTTTTATCTACAAGACAAAGAGTCAGCCTGTAAAATGCTCCTCTAAATTCCCTGTGGTATACCTTTGCTTCAATGCCCCTTTTTTCGTCTATGCATATGTTTTCGGGCCTGATTGCAGTTATTGCACTGTTATCTTTAATAAAATTTATATCTCCGATAAAATCCGCTACAAAAGGATTGGCAGGCAATTCATATATCCTCTGGGGAATATCTATCTGCATAATCTTTCCCTTATCCATAACAACTATTCTATCTGCCATTGTTAATGCTTCCTCCTGATCATGAGTAACCATGATTGTAGTAATTTTTAACTTTTCCTGTGTTTCTCTGATTTCTTTTCTTAACTTGTTTCGTACTTTTGCATCCAGTGCCGATAGCGGTTCATCCAAAAGCAAGAAGTCAGGATCAAGCGCTAATGCCCTGGCAAGGGCAACTCTTTGCTGTTCACCGCCTGACAGCTGTGAAGGGTATCTAAACTTTACATGATCGAGGTTTACTATGGAAAACAATTCATTTATTTTCCTTTGCATTTCATTTTTACTTGATTTTTTATTTTTTAGCCCAAAAGTAATATTTTCATAGGCAGTCATATTTGGAAATAAAGCATAAGATTGAAAAACAATCCCAAACTTTCTTTTTGAAGGATGAACGCTGGTTATATCTTTCCCATTTAAAAATATTTTCCCACTGTCAGGTTCTTCGAGCCCTGCAATAATTCTGAGAAGCGTTGTTTTTCCACATCCGCTTGGGCCAAGCAAACATAAAAATTCACCATCTTCCAGTTCAAAATTTACATTTTTTAAGGCAAAGAAGTTTCCAAATTTTTTTGTAATATCATTTATCAAAAGATGTGACATAATAAATCCCCTAAAAATCTTTGTTTTGTTTTATGATTTTAATTAATTTTTACTCATATTTTATCAATTTCTTATTTTCGGATTTGCAATATAATCAATTCTCTTTACATAGAATTTCTTTCTTTTCATATAATCTTTCTTTTGCTTAAACGCTCTTCTCCTGTCCGTAAAAAAGACAGGGGCAGAGCACTTTTAAAAATTATTTATCATTTCCATAAGTAAAATTATTACGATTTGGGCTCACTTTTGAAATCATATCTTGCAGACCATTCTTTAAGTATTTTTTCCCTGTTTGCAGCAGCCCAGTTAAAATCATTTTTTATTAGCTGCTTAAAGGGGTCTGCCGGAAATCCTTCAGGGACACTTGCCTCAACACTTTTGGAACAAATTATTGCATAATTTTTATTATACTCTTTCATAACGGTGTCACCGATTGCCCAGTCAAGAAAAAGTTTTGCCTCTTTTTTTATTTCAGATTTTTTCATAAGTGCATTTGCCTCCAAATCCCATCCTGAACCCCCGAAGGAAAAATTACTTCCACAGGTGCACCCTCAGCTTTTACAAGCAGTCCCTTGTACCCGAAGGAAATACCAATTGGGTACTCTCCTGCACCTGCCATTTTTGCAGGTTTTGAACCGGAATGAGTATACGATGCTATATTTTCGTGCAGCTTATCAAGATAATTCCAACCTTCCTGTTCTCCCTTAAGCTGCATTATCGCAGATACTGTTAAAAAGCCTGTTCCTGATGATGCAGGATTAGGCATTACTATCAAACCTTTATATTCGGGCTTTAAGAGATCTTCGAAAGACTGCGGAATTAAAATACCTTTCGCTTCTGCCTCAACAGTGTTTACAGTAAAAGCAGTCATCCATGCATCTATTCCAACCCAATGTGCCGGATTATTTTTAGTATCTTTAAATTCAGCATAAATATTTTCGATATTTTTTGGAGCATAACCTTCAAGCATTCCTTCCTGATCCAGAACAAGAAGACTGGTTACCGCCAAACCCCAAACCACGTCAGCTTGAGGATTATCTTTTTCGGCAAGTAATTTTGCCGTAACTATGCCGGTTGAATCTCTTATTATATTGACTTTAATATTTGGATACTGCGCTTTAAATGAAGCAAGATAGGGTTCAAGTTGCTCTTCTTCTAATGCCGTATATACATTTATTTCAGCTTGTTTCTGTGTACATCCGGTGCCTAAAAATAAAGTAGAAATCATAACTGCTACAATCAAAATAAAAAACACACCCAATGCAATCTTATTGAATTTTTGCCCAGATTTAGCGTACATAAAACAACTCCTTTCGATTTTTTATTTCTTATTTATAATATTTTTTCCTCGTTTTTTAATACACATAGCTATAACAACAATATTACTTTCAACAAAATGACATATTTTTTAATTTTGCATAACGAACCTCCTCCTTTTCAAAAATTCTCATTGGACAAATCCTTTAATATGAATCGGTTCATTATCAATTTCAATTAATCTTTAGTCATATTGTCCAGAGTCTAAAAATTTTTAAGGTTAACCTTTTTAAACCATGTTCACAGAAAACCCGGAAATACTTCAGGCGAATTA
>JAJFVM010000184.1 GCA_021371805.1 bacterium | reverse complement strand
TAAATAACGAAAATGAATTAAGAAATTTATTTCCTGTGGCAAAAGCTGAGTCTAAAAATGCTTTTGGCAAGGATGATCTGTATCTTGAGAAATTTATGACAAAACCCCGCCACATAGAATTTCAAATACTTGGTGATAATTATGGAAACATATTTACTCCGGGTTCAAGGGAATGTTCAATTCAAAGAAGACATCAGAAACTAATTGAAGAAGCACCTGTTTCAAATCTATCTGAAAGAACAGCGGCTATCATGGAAAACACAGCCGTAAAAGCAGCCAAGGCGCTGAATTATAAAAATGTCGGCACATTTGAATTTCTGGTAGACAAAGATGAAAACTTTTATTTCATAGAAATCAATACCAGAATTCAGGTGGAACATCCCGTAACTGAAATGGTTACAGGAATAGACCTCATAAAAGAACAGATAAAAATAGCTTCAGGTGAAAACCTGTCTTCTTTAATCAGGGATTTTACGCTCAAAAAAGAAGTAAGATGCGGACATGCTTTTGGCCATGCAATTGAGTTCAGAATTAATGCTGAAGACACAGATAATAATTTCGCACCCTCTCCCGGAAGAATCACAGAGTGCTTTATTCCAGATGGCCCGGGAATAAGATTTGATTCATTTATAACACCGGGCTGTATAATACCGCCTTATTATGATTCACTGCTGGGAAAATTAATCGTATGGGGTAAGGCAAGAGACGAAGCAGTCAGAAGAGCCGCAAGAGCATTAAATGAATTTAAAATTGGGGGTATTAAAACTACTATACCTTTTCACTTAAAAATACTTTCAAATGAGAATTTTAAAAAAGGTTTCATTACTACTGATTTTATTGAAGATGAAAAACTTTTATAATCCGGTATTTTTTATTTCATACTCTTTATTTTTTTAATTGACAGCATATATGTAAATTGCTATATTTCTTTGAAACATAATCTTGAATTATTAACATTATACTTGAAACACTTTATCACAGGAGAAAATTATGGAAATGACTTTTGAAAAAAAAGAATTTATTCCAAAACCACGTAAAGGCTGGCATTTAAGATGGGTTTACAAACCATTATTCTTTTTTGAAGAAACAATTAAGAGAATAGGATTTGACTGCCGCTCATGCGGACAATGCATTTTAAGTACCACTGGTTTTGTCTGTCCCATGAGATGCCCTAAACAACTTAGAAACGGGGCTTGCGGCGGAGCTTCAAACGGAATGTGTGAAGTAAATTCTTCAAAAAAATGTGTATGGAATGAAATTTATGAAGGTACTGACAACCTTGATAAAATTGAGCCGCTTTTAGAACTTCAGAAACCTATTGATTACAGGCTTACAAATAAATCTGCAGTAGTAAACTGGTTGGATAACAGAATTGAAGGAATGCATCTTTATATTCCAGGAAAAGGAGCAGTGTTTTATCAACTGTTCAGGATTTTATTTCACATAATCAAAGTCAGATGGAGAAAGTTTGTACACCATTCAAGATATTGGGAAAAACATGAAACACATTACCTCAATGTATGATTGATATTTTTACCGGCTATTGTCGGCATCAGGTTTTATTTTGTTTTTATAAAAAAATCAA
>JAJFVM010000178.1 GCA_021371805.1 bacterium | reverse complement strand
GATATTAAAAGAAATAAATCTGCTGGAAATAACCGGCAGTACCGATAAAGAAATTTCCGGTATTTCATATGATTCCAGGAAAATAAAAAAAGATGCTTTGTTTGTCGCCATACCTGGCTTTAAGAAAGATGGCCATGAATTTATCTGTGATGCTGTTAAAAACGGTGCATCAGCTGTTGTCTCGCAAAAAAAACTGCAGTTGGCCGGTAATATTACCCAGATAATTGTTTCCGACAGCAGAACAGCACTTGCCGGAATAAGCAGCAACTTTTATAATAAGCCGTCTTCAAATTTAGTACTTACCGGAATAACAGGAACAAATGGAAAAACAACCACAGTTTTCTTAATAGATAAAATTTTAAAAAATGCCGGCAAAAAGACTTCGTTAATAACTACAATTGAATCTTTTATTCTTGATAAAAGAATATCTTTTGACAGAACAACCCCGGAATCTCTTGAACTTAATAATTTTTTCAGTGAAAGCATCAGTGCAGGTTCTTGTTTTTCCACAATTGAAGTTTCTTCCCATGCCGTTGACCTGCACAGGGTAGATAAACTGGATTTTGATTATCTTGTATTTACTAATCTCACACAGGACCATCTTGATTATCATAACAGCATGGAGAACTATTTTGGTGCGAAGAAAAAGCTTTTTATGAAAGAATACAGAAATCTGTTTGGCGGTAAAGGTGCCGTGATCAATGCCGACAACAGTTATGGCAGAAGATTGATGGAAATAACCGATTTAAATGTCATGAGTTTTTCCGTGCATTCTGAAAATTCAGATATCAAAGCCTCCGGCATTATCAGCAATACTTCAGGAATAGAAATGGACGTAGCGGTTAAGGGGCATGGAAAAATTAAAATAAAATCCGGATTGTCAGGTTATTTTAACGTTTACAACATACTTGCTTCTATAGGTGTCTGTATTTTTTTAGGCATAGATACTGATTTGATTCAAGAAGGTATAAGTTTGATGAGTGGAGTAAACGGAAGATTTGAAAAAATGATGGAAATCGGTGATTTTACGGTGATAGTTGATTATGCCCATACTCCTGATGGCCTTGAAAATGTACTTAGGACCGCAGAATCATTATTGGAGCCGGATTCAAAACTTATTACGGTTTTTGGATGCGGCGGAGACAGAGACAAGACCAAAAGGAAAATAATGGGTAATATTGCGGGTAATATTTCTGATTACATATTCATTACTTCTGATAATCCAAGAACTGAAGAACCTGTTTCAATTATAGAAATGATTGAAGAAGGTCTGGCGGACACCGGCAATAAAAATTATAAAAAAATTTCCGATAGAGAGAAAGCTATTACTGAAGCATTAAATATGGCACAAAAAAACGATATAGTTGTTATTGCAGGTAAAGGCCATGAGGATTATCAGGAATTTAATGGTTATAGGATTTATTTCAGTGATCAGAAAATTGTAAGAGACTGGGCATCAGGCAGAAAATAATATGGAAAATATCTTAGCAAATGAAGTTTTAATCTGGACAGGATCAAAATTAATTTCGGGGAGCATTAATTCCGTGGTATCAAATTTTTCTACAGACAGCAGGACAATTGCCGAAGATGATTTTTTCATACCGATCAGAGGAGAAAATTATGACGGTCATGATTTTATTACCCATGCAATAAAAACAGGAGCTAAGGGATTTGTTTATGATCCGGATTATAAGGATAAAAACAGCCTGATAAGTTTTATAAAAAGCAATTATCCGTCTACTTTAATAATTGAATCATACAATACTACGGAATTTTTAGAAAATGCCGCAAAGGGGTATTTAAGAAAATATAAAGTAACTTCAATTGGTATAACCGGAAGCGCCGGGAAAACATCAACTAAAAATTTTCTTGTAAATATATTAAAAAAATCTTCCAATACGGTGTTTTCACAGAAGAATTTTAATAATGAAATCGGGATACCAAAAACCATTTTTGAAGTCAATAAGAATACCAGATACTTTATTGCCGAATTGGGGATGAGGGCAAAGGGGCAGATAGCAAAGCTTTCGGAAATTTGTAATTTAAATTACGGAATCATAACCAGTATCGGCCCCTCACATCTGGAATTTTTTAAAAACATTGATGAAATAGCTCTTGCAAAAGCTGAAATAGGGGAAAAAATTAATGAAAATAACGGAATTTTGTTTTTAAACGGAGATGACATATATACTGATTTAATAGAAAAAAATGTAAAATGCAGAATATTAAAATGCGGAAGCGGAAATACTTTTAAATATAATTTCTCGAATTGCATAAACGATAAATTTGCGGTTTATAGTTTTGATTTAAATCAATACGATAAAAAAGTAATGTCTGTTAATTTAAGTATCCCTGGTTATCATAATATTTATAACGCACTTCTTGCGGCAGGTGTGGCTCTTTATCTTAATATTGATACGGAAAAAATAAGAGATGCAATTGAAGAAACAACTCCTGAAACTTTACGTATGGAAATAATTGAAAAGGAAGATAAATTAATTCTGAATGATTGCTATAATGCAAATCCTTTATCGCTAAAAAGTGCTATTGATTCATTAAGCGTGATATCAAAAGACCAAAAAAGAAGAAGTGTTGCGGTTATAGGAGATATGTTTGAACTTGGCAGGAACTCAAAAAAGATGCATGAGGAAATAGGGCAGTATCTTATATATAAAGAGATAGATGTACTGGTTACAATAGGAGAAAAATCAATCAGCATCTGTAATAAATTCGCTCATTCAGTCAAATCATGCGGAGAAATGTATCATTTTAAAAAAAAGGAACACTTACTGTCTGAAATTGGCAAGATTATAAAAAGCGGCGATGTTATACTTATAAAAGGTTCAAGAGCCAATAAAATGGAAAATATAATAGATTATATTTAGGAAGTTAAAAAATGAACTGGATATTTCTTTCAGTTGTAATTAGCGGTATCATATCGGTTTTTGCGACAATTTTTTTAATAAATTTTCAACGAAAAAGACATATCGGGAAAAGTATCAGATCTGACGGCCCCAAATCCCATTCTGCAAAAGCCGGGACTCCTACGATGGGGGGAATAGCTTTTATTATAGCCGGCGGGATATCATATATTACTGTAAGTCTTATAAAATATTACAGGCATGATGAATTTAGTCTGGAAGGTATTTTTGCGCTTTCGATTTTTATATTATGCGGCATAATCGGTTTTATTGATGATTACATAGGATTTAAAAAACATAGAAATCTTGGACTTAGAGGCTGGGTTAAAATAGGTCTTCTAATAATCGTATGCATCTATTTTATATTAATTTCAAAATTTATATTGCATTTTCCAACTACAATCAGCATTCCGTTTACGGAATATGTATTTGATATCGGTTACTGGTATTACCTTATCGTCATTTTTATTATTTTATTTGCCACTAATTCAGTTAATCTGACAGACGGACTTGACGGTCTGGCTGCCGGAACTTCAATAATAGTTCTTGCTGTTTTTATATTTATAGCTTTCCTTGAATGGACGGTTTCGGATGTGAAATACGATATAGATATTGCTGTATTGTGCGGTGCTGCTGTTGCAGCCTGCGTAGGATTTCTATGGTGGAATACTCCTCCTGCTGAAATATTTATGGGTGACACCGGAGCATTCAGCCTGGGGGGATTAATTGCAACCGTTGCGATACTTCTTAAGCAGGAAATGCTTCTTTTTGTTATCGGAGGGATATTTGTTGCCGAAGCATTATCTGTTGTAATACAGGTTGTATGGTATAAAACGTTTAAAAGACGGGTTTTTAAGATGGCGCCGATTCATCATCATTTTGAACTTCTGGGATGGCCTGAAGTAAAGGTTATTACAAGATTCTGGACGGTCTGTATGCTTTTTGCAGCTACAGGCTTCTTTATTTATTATATAAAATTCTTAAACTAATAAAAAAAATGCTTAATTTGGTTGAAAATACGAATCTTGATAAAAATAACTTTTTTAAAGAAAAAAACATACTTGTTTTTGGTCTTGGCAAAAGCGGATTGTCTGTTCTGGATAAACTTGCTTTAATCAGCAAAAGCTTAATTGCAGTGGATAATAACAGGAATTTTATCCTGCCTGAAGAATATGCTAAATTAACAGAAAGCAATAAAATAAAATTTTTTACAGGTAATACAGATGATTCAAAAGATGAACTTCTTCACGGAATAAACCTTATTGTGATCAGCCCCGGCATATCCATGGATCTCCCGCTGATGAAAAAAGCCATAAGAAAAAAAATCGAGATATGGAGCGAACTTGAGCTTGCCTGGTATTTTATGGATACAAATCAAAGAAAGAAAACTATCGCGGTTACGGGCACAAATGGAAAAACTACGGTCACTTCACTTATAGGAAAGATATTAAAGGACTTCGGGCTGAATGCCGAAACCTGCGGCAACATCGGCAATCCGCTTATTGATACTTTGCAGTTAAAAAGCTATACAAATAATGAAAATATCAATGAAACTAAAATAAATGCAGATCCCATAAGGGTAATCGAAGTATCAAGCTTCCAGCTTGAAAATTCTCATTTATTTAACCCGCACGTAGCAATAATTCTGAATATAACAAATGATCATATCGACAGGCATAAATCAATTGGAAATTATTCGAAGCTAAAGTTTAAAATAGCAGAAAATCAGACGGAAAGCGATTTTCTTATTATTAATTATGATGATAATTTCATTCTTAAATATCTTAATAAAAACAGCAATATGAAAGAATTAAAATCCAACCTGGTCAGGTTTAGTTTAAATGATAAGAAGATTACTGAAATATATTATAAAAACGGACAAATAAGTTATAACTTTTCCGGTTTTACAGGGCAGGTGTCAGTTAAAGATATTAATTTAATCGGTCTTCACAATATATCAAATGTGATGAGTGCTGTCGGAGCGGCAAAGATATTTAATGTCAGCAACAAATCAATTGCATATTCTGTAAAAAAATTCATACCATTACCGCACAGGCTGGAATATATCGGAGAAATAAATGGGATAAGATGTTTTAATGATTCCAAAGCTACCAATCCGGACGCAACCATAAAAGCCTTGGAACATTTTAAAAAAGAAGTCACTTTAATATTGGGAGGACTGGATAAAGGGATGAATTTTAAAAGCCTGATTCCGGTTTTAAATAAAAAAGTCCGTAACCTGATTTTGATAGGATCATGTAAAGATTTATTATACAATGTTTTTTCGGAAACCGTTCATGATTATGAAATATTTAAAGCAGTGACATTAAATGAAGCAGTAGGCAAGGCATTTAATGTTACAGGAAAAGGAGACGTGTTTTTATTGTCTCCTTCATGCGCAAGCATGGACATGTTCAAAGATTATAAAGACAGAGGAGAACAATTTAAAAAACTGGTTCTGTCTTTCAGGTTATAATACTACGCTTATGGAAAACCTTTCAAACAAACGAATCAATCTGGTAAAAATAAATATTGAATATTACTTTATATTTATTATTACAGTTCTTTTGCTGGTAATCGGAATGGTAATGGTGTCAAGTGCTTCAATGCCATTTGGTGAAAATTATTATAATGATGCTTTTTATTTTATAAGAAAGCAGATAATATGGAGCGTTATTTCTATTGTCCTGCTTTTTATATTTATAAGGATTGATTATCATAAATTAGCTAAAATATCCAATTTTTTAATTTTAATTTCAATAGGGCTGCTGGCTATTGTGCTGATTCCGGGGATAGGTGTAAATATCGGAGGTTCCAGCCGGTGGATAAATTTACCTTTTTTCAACCCCCAACCTTCCGAGTTTGTGAAAATTGCAATAATAATATACATGAGTGATGTTTTAAATAAGAAATACAGAGATATTTATAAAATAAAAACAATATTATTTCCTGCTTTTATTTTTCTTCTTACTGTAACATTTCTTATTTTTATGGAACCGGATTTCAGTGTTGCGGTCATCATTTGGATAATAATTTTTATTTTAATGTTTGTGGGGGAAGTAAGATTTAAACATATCATCGGAATTGGGTTAACATGGGTAATATTTTCAATAGGTTATTTGTTTCTTGAAAATTACAGACGGGAAAGGATATTTGCTTTTTTAAACAAAAGCAGCGAAGTAGCCGGATCAAATTTTCAAATCAATCAGTCTTTAATCGCATTAGGTTCCGGAAGTATTTTCGGAGTGGGTCTGGGAAATAGTCTGCAAAAATATTCATATCTTCCTGAAGCAAATACGGATTTTATTTTTTCAATACTGGGAGAAGAATTTGGTCTTGTCGGGACTGTTTTTGTAGTGTTGTTATTTATATTGTTTGCTTTTTTTGGTATCAGAATTGCAATGAAAGCTAAAGATTATCTTGGAAGAATGATAGCAATAGGTATTACAAGTCTTATCACCGTTGAGGCGATATTAAATATTGCTGTTACAGTCGGAGCTGTACCGGTTACCGGAATGGCGCTGCCTTTTATAAGCTTAGGAGGTTCATCGCTGATGTCAATGATGATTGGTGTTGGAATACTTCTTAATATTTCCAAATACAAAATATATCCGGCCAAAGAGGAAAAATGGGAAGAAGAATCTTAATTTGCGGCGGAGGAACAGCCGGTCATATATATCCGGCAATTTCGGTAATTGAGGAAATTCAGGAAAATTATAAAGATGCTGTTCTGTTATATGTAGGATCAAATAAAGGGATGGAAAAAACAATTATTCCCGGACTTGGGATCGATTTTGTTAAAATAAATGCTTCCGGATTAATTCAGAAAGGCAGTCCTGTAAAAAAAACGATAAGTTATTTAAAATTTGTATGGATGCTGACTTCCGGTTTTTTTAAATCCTTAAAATTAATCAGCAATTTTAAACCGGATATGGTACTTGGAATGGGAGGTTATGCCTGCGGTCCGGTATTACTTGGCGCAGTTATTTTAAGAAAAAAAATTGCACTGCACGAACAAAATTATATTCCGGGAAGATTAAATAAATTTTTTTCAAAATTTTGCAGTTGTATTTTTATTAGTTTTAAGGAAACAAAAAATTATTTAAAAATCCCGGAAACAAAAATTATTTATTCAGGCAATCCGGTAAGAAAAGTTATAAGAAACTTTTCATATAAGGAGCGTGATTATGAAAAATACGGTCTTAAAAAGGGAAAATTCACGATAACCGCATTCGGAGGCAGCTTAGGAGCTGATAAAATTAATAATGTTTTCATAGAACTTTTTGAAATTTTAAGAAAAAGAGAAAATGTGCAGTTTTTATTGATATCAGGCAAAAGATTCTATGATAATCTAAAAAATAATAATAAGAATCTTTTTATTGAAAACAATTTATCTTTAAGTGTATTTCCTTATATAAATGAAATGGATGAAGTTTATAATATAACTGATTTAATTATATCAAGGTCAGGTGCAAATTCGGTTGCGGAAATTGCGTATTGCAATATTCCCGCAATACTAATACCTTATCCATGGGCGATAGATAATCATCAATATTTTAATGCAGGCTTCTTAGAAAAAAACGGGAAAGCAATAATAATAGAAGATGCAAATTTTAGCTGCGAAAGCCTGATAAAAATTATTAATGATTTAGAAAAGGAAAGTAAAAAACTTTATAATGAATTAAAATATAAAAAAATTGATATTGATTTTATCAGGGGTCATAAAATTATTACGAAATATCTTGTCGGGGAAAAAGGTTGATTGTGGATAAAAAAGATTTGGGAAATTATAAAAGCTATTTCCTGATTGGAATTGGCGGGGCAGGCATGAGCGCTGTTGCCCTGGTATTAAAAGGTATGGGGTTTACCATAAGTGGTTCTGATATAAAAGAATCAAGATATGTAAATATTTTAAGAAACTCAGGAATAAAAGTATTAATAGGGCATAATGCAAAAAATATAGAAGGTTTTGATGCGGTAATATATTCTGCGGCCATATCGTCTGATAATGTGGAAATGAAAGCCGCACAGAAAAAGAATATGTGTTTTTTCAGCAGATCTGATGCGCTTGCCTGGGTTTTAAACAAGAGAAAAGGTATTACAGTAGCAGGAACGCATGGGAAAACAACAACTACTTCAATGGTTTCAATGATTCTGAACCACTCCGATTTAAATCCCACCATTGTCATAGGCGGCGAACTGAATGAACTTGGAACAAATGCAAGCTATGGTGAAGGAGAATATGCGGTAGCTGAAGCATGTGAAAGTGACGGGTCGTTTATGAAATATAATTCTTATATAAGCGTTGTTACCAACATAGAAGAAGATCATATGGATTATTATTCAGATTATGAAAACTTAAGACAAAGTTTTATAAAATTCATGAATAATACGAAAGAAGACGGATTCTTAATAATCAATGGTGATGAAATAACGGAAGGTATGCTTTCCGGTTTAAAAAGCTTAAATATTTTCAGATATGGAATTTCAGATAAAAATGATGTTTATGCTGAAAGTATTATTCTGAGTGATTTTGGGTCAGTTTTTTCACTTGTAATAAAGAACAATAATGCAAAAATTACGGTAAAACTGAATGTTCCGGGTATGCATAACGTAAAGAACAGTCTGGCTGCTTTATCAGTTGCACTTAAACTTGGCCTCGATTTAAATAAGTGCATAAAGATTATTGAAGGTTATAATGGAGTAAAAAGACGGTTTGAAAAAAGAGGAGTAAGACTTGGAGCAACAATTATAGATGATTATGCGCACCACCCTTCTGAAATAAAGGCTACCTTGGATGCTGCAGACAATTTAAAAAGAAACAGGATCATTACGGTTTTTCAACCTCACAGATATTCAAGAATTAAAGCTCTTTATAGCAAGTTTGACGGCTGTTTTGATAAGACAGATGTTTT
>JAJFVM010000177.1 GCA_021371805.1 bacterium | reverse complement strand
AAAAACGTTAGATGTTTATTATAAAATTGGGACTTTGTTCACTCAGATAAGATTTTCCGGGCTGGAATTTTTAGAACAATGTGCCAGCAGGTAAAACTTGTCTGAATAGGTTATTTTTTTGTAAACTTAATTTGCAAACTCTATGGTTTTTTCTATTGTATGTTCTGTTTATTTGTCTTGTTTTTATATAATACATCATATAAATTAAAGCAATTTCGGTTTATATAATACTATATTTATATAATGTCTTTTGATCTGTTTAGTGTATAGTATACTGAATAAAAAGCTGATCAAACGTATAGCTAAAAATCTGGGAAAATTTCAGCGTGAACGAAATTTAACATTCAGATTTTACATTTTATAATTATAGATATCAATATATTGTCTGCCCTCCGAAACTTTCAGGATCGCGAATGAAAAAATCCTAAAATGAAATATGGCGTAAAATATATTCTTAAAAATATTATACGTAGTTAATAAATTCAAAATTTATTATTATTATTATTATTATTATTATTATTATTATTATTATTATTATTATTATTAATTAAATTTAACAAAAGTATTTATTTTCACCAATATCAATCTTTATTTACCTGTATTATTATAATATTACATAAAATAAATACTGAAATAAAGTACCTGAGTATTCAAGAATCTATCAAAAAATAGAAAAATATGTAACTAAAATATGTACTTAAATTAAAATGCCAGTTCAATGTCAAATATTTCTTCGAAGAGTTTGTATTTTTTGCGGGCCCTGTAAAGGTATTGACGGGTGGGAGTTTCGTCTTTTGCCCTAGCAAAAAGGGCTTCGATTTCCCCTCTGGAGAAGACAGCTTCAAGCTTTTTTATGGGAATTGCCTCAAGCCCTTTCCAGTCGTCAATTATCTGATTGCTTATAGGAATTGGAATTGGAAGCAGAGATACCTGGACCTCATCTACCCAGTTCCACCCGGAATCGTAGACATTTGCATAAAAAGCCCCACAAGAGATGCATTTTGTTACTACTAAGGTTCTTTCTCCTGCCGCGTGATAGCTGAGGCTCATAAGTATGGAATCGCAACTGGTGCAATTACCTATCTCATTTTCTTCCAGGCTATACGCAGGTATTCGGTTCTCTTCAATGTATAGATTATTCCCTTTAAGGTCATAACTGTATTCCATATTATCCGCTCCTGGATGAGGCTGAGAGGGTCTAAGCTATTTTTTTGGGCTTTTTCTTATTTCTTACTCTCTTTATTTCTTACTCTCTTTCTTTGTAAAGGTTATAAACCTATTAATATTAATCCCCTCTTTATGAAAGGCTTTTAGCTTCAAGGATATCCGGCGTTTCATGTGTTATATTTTTCAGTTTTATCTCTATTTTTGTCATGAGACATTTCAATCACCTTCTAAAATTTCAAAACATGTAAAAAAGATGCCTCAAAATTCATGAAGAATATAACTTTAAAGGTAGGCATACAAAACTGCGATTAACTGAAAAATTTGGGAATGAAAATATCCACAGACAAAATCAATTTTTAGAAAGATTTATATAGTTAATACTCTAATTTTCAGGGCCCTGTAGAAATTTTGAAAATCTCAGTTTTTACTTTTATAATAAGCTGATCCCAAAACTCAAAATTGCTTATATATATCTCTAATTTGGAATAATCAATCGAGCTTTGGATCATGGAAATCGTTCTGAAAAGTTACTGATTTGAGAATAAAGTTGTTTTTGGGATGACCTCAATAAGTGAAAACTGGATAGTTTTAGTGGACTAAACGAAAACTTAATATATTGCCGTAAGAACATAATGGCGCAGTCAAGTAAATATATTAAGTAAGTATTTAAATTAGTCCCCTCGAAAATAAGGGCTTTCCTGATTTATAGAGATATAAAACTTTTATTAAAAAAGAAGCTAAAAATAAAAATATAACATTCCGACGTTTACAATAAAAACTTTATAAAATATATAAGATTAGATCCGACGCGGATGGGGCATAAAAAGCGATATATCAGAGGAATAATATATATGTATACAAAAAACTTGATTTGAATTAAAGTAAAATTGTTCAATGGATATAAATTTTTTGTATCTGCCCCCCTCAGGACGAATAAATTTAAAAATCTATATATAGAGCTATAACTTAAATAGTTTACTACATCAGTAAAGGTGGTAATTATGGTATCCATCCGAGCGAAAATTAAATCCAGGTTAGAGAAATTT
>JAJFVM010000171.1 GCA_021371805.1 bacterium | reverse complement strand
TAAAAAAACGGTAATTAATTTAAACATTATAATAAAATAATAAATTCATTCATTGCCGGAATAGAAATATTCTGTCTATATCTTAGCAGGATTTAGCCTGTTTTTCCTATAATTATTAATAATATTATATTTTTAATTTTCTTTATTTAATTATTTTTAATATTATTTATTTTTTGTTACCATAATATTGTTAGCATGATAGGTATTATTTTTTTTATTTAAAATTAGCAGTAAATATATTTTTAATGATAAAATAATTTTTTAATTATTGCAGGTATAATTATACTCAAGTTTAATTTTCCCTGCTTTAACTTAGGTTACAAGTTATTTAATTCTGATCATTTTGGGAAAGGAAATTAAAATGGTAGAGATTTTAAGGTTTAAGAAAGAAGATTTGCTGGCTTATGTTGTCAAGTATATGGATAAGTTGGGAGTTCCGGAAGAAGATGCAAAGATTGTAGGTGATGTCTTATTAAGCGCCGACATCAGAGGTACTGATTCACATGGTCTTATAAGGCTTGCTTCTTATTACGGCAACAGATTAAGAAATAAATTCATAAATCCGTTAACTCCGATCAAGATTATTTCTGAAACAGAAACAACTGCCCTGATAGACGGTGGCAACGGATGCGGGCAGGTTGCATCTTACAAAGCAATGAAACTCGCTATCAAAAAAGCAAAAAAAAGCAATGTGGGAATTGTAACCGTAAAACATAGTGACCATTATGGAATTGCAGCATATTATGCGATGATGGCTCTTGAGGAAGATATGATCGGAATAAGCATGACAAACTCACAACCTCTCGTCGCCCCAACTTATGGTAAGTCTGCTGTTCTTGGAACAAACCCTATAGCGGTAGCTGCACCTTCATATAAGGAATATCCGTATGTTCTTGATATGGCAACCAGCACTGTGCCAATCGGCAGGGTAAAAGTTTATGAAAAAGAAGGAAAGAAATTGCCTTTAGGCTGGGCGATAGACAGTGAAGGAAATATTACTGATGATCCCAAGAAATGTCAGTCCGGATATATAGGAGCTTTAATGCCGCTTGGCGGAACAGACATAATGAGAGGCTATAAAGGTTACGGGCTTGCACTGCTTGTTGATATATTATGCGGTGTTTTACCGGGAGGTTCCAATCTTACGGAAATAGGTTTCCCTGCCGAACCAAAGGAAGCAGATGTCGGTCATTTCTTCATGGCAATAAATATCAATGCTTTCAGACCTGTAATTGATTTTAAAAAACAAATGGATCATGTTATTGAAATGCTGAAAAGTGCTCCCAAAGCTCCGGGTTATGACAGAATTTATGTTGCAGGTGAAAAAGAATACAATAATGCAAAATATAATGAAGAACATGGTGTGCCTGTTATTGCCCCGGTAATTGAAGACTTAAAAAAAGATGGGGAAAGAATGGGAGTACCATTTGATATTACGCCTGTAAGCAGAGGAGAAGAAATAAAATAAGTTTAATTATTTTTTAGAAATAAATTTATTATCTTTTATATAAAAACGGAGCAGTTTATCTGTTCCGTTTTTTATTCCGATTCTCTGTCCTGATATGATCTTCTTCTTGATCATTTTCAAACTTGATTTTAATTCTGTTCCATCGATTATGAATATGTTACTTTCCATACTGGTTAAATCTCTGCCGTTAAAGTTTTTCTTTATTCCTAAGGCTTGTGTTAGTTTACCCGGACCGTTCGTCAAGTTTTCAAGCAATCCCATTGACCTTCTATCAGACATCAGGCTAATTCCATACAAAGGTTCAATGGCCCTTATCAATACTGCCCCAGGAGTGCCGGACTTCTCAGTAACCGCGTTAAGAAGCCAGTGATTCCCATAGCAAAAATAAACATAAGCGATTCCAGGAGTTTCAAACATAATCTTTGAACGAGGTGTAGCGCCATTGCATGCATGGCTGGCAGGATCATTTAAACCATAATATGCCTCATCTTCGACAATTATTCCTGCACAAAATTCATTTTCCAACCTGGAATCAGCAGATCTTGTAACCAGTATTTTACCTAGCATATCCTGAGCAACAGTTGACGTATCCCTTTCATAAAAAGACCTGTCAAGGATTAATCTTTCCAGCTTTATTCTGTTTTTAAAAATGTTTTCGATTATGGGCATTTGCTTAAAGAATAAAAAACAATTAAAAATTGCCTTACAAAAATTAATAAACAGATTGAGTTATAATAATAATTCCCAGTATACACTTCTAATTAAAGGGAATTCTAAATCCTTATTTATTTATGTACTATCTGTAATTCAGATTAAATTAATTAAATATAAAATTATTAAAAATTTAAAGAAATATTTAAAAATTTTAATATATGCTATTGACTATATATATAAAAGCATATTTAATATAAATATGAACATATTCAAAAATCTTAAAATAGCTAAAGCCTGTAAAATAAATTCGGCAATTATTTTAAAACCTCGTATTTTTGCTTTATTATCTTTTATTATATTTATAATAATTTTTAATTTTATGATTCCATCAGGTATCCAGAAACGTCTTTTTGCAGAAGAATCCAGCAATAATAAAAATAATATGTATGAAACTGACAGAAAAACAAAAGTTCCTTTCATTATTCCGCTGAATGGCCCGACAAGTTTATGCTTCAGAGAAGAATATTTTGATAATGAGAAAAAAGTAACCAGAAGACACACGGGAATTGATATCTCGGGAGAATTTAACCAGGCTGTTTTAGCTTCGGGCAACGGAATTATAACTTATATTGGTATATCCCCCATTGGCGGAAGAACAATTGTGATAAGACACAATGCGGGGATCAGAACAACATATCTGAATTTACTAAACATCTACGTTTCCGTCGGAGATTACATTCAGCAGGGAGAAAAAATTGCCACAGTCGGCGCAGAGGATGACCCGTCATCACAAGACACCCACCTGCATTTTGGAATAATTTACGGTGACTTTTATCTTGACCCAACAGATATATTCAAAATCAGCTATTCCAACATCTCAAGGTATATAAAGTTGGAATACCTGGAAGATGATTTCAAATTAGAATAAAAAAAATTTAGGAGTTTTACATCTATGGTAGAATTGGCGTGAAAAATGATAACTGTGATATGGCTTACTATTGACATTAGGTAATACTTATAATATAAAGTAATTACTTTTTAATAAAGTAATGAAAGAAATAGAAAAATGAAGGATGTTTGTGTTTAAACCGGATTAAAATAGGACTCAATATTGCGGAATTCTTCATCTATTTTTTTCGTGATGTTTTCTTTATCAACGCCAAATTCTATGATGTTTAAAGTCATATTAATTTTAGCAAATGTTTTCCTTAACGCACCCTTAATAGTAGGAGCATCTTTGCAGTCCAGAACACTTACCTGCAGATAATCTTCCCCATCAGTGGTTGAAATAAATTTAATATGACCGAGCTTTTCACACCCATTCAACTTCAGGAATTCTATCAGCTTATTTGCAAATTCCAGGACCTTTTTTAAGAATTCTTCCTTGCTAATTGGTTTTGAAGCTGTGAGGATAATTTTTTTTGTTAATGTTACCGAATTAATGTCATTCATCCTTTATTACGCCTGAATGATAAATTAAAGTTTAACAATTTTTAGATTTATAATAAACAGCTTAATATAGGTTTTAAGTTGTATAAAATTCGAACATGATTAAATTTATACTTCAAAAATTAACAAAATGCAATGTTAATATTAAATTAAAATATTTAATCGGTTTTCCAACCTGATATTAATGCCTATCCAGGCATTTTTGAAAATTATTTTTCAAAAAGTGTATTGAACTTTTCAGTTTTTTTCTGCCATTTGTCTGTATCCTGAGGTTGGCAGGTAATAAGATTTGCAGAATTAATTATTACATCCCGCGCCTCATTGGCATCTTTAATTTCCTTCATCGCAATTGCCTGAATAACCAGGTTTCCCATCGCAGTTGTTTCTGCTGGTCCTGCTATGACAGGTAAGTTGTTTGCGTTGGATATATTCTGGCAAAGAAACCTGTCTTTTGATCCTCCTCCGACAAGATGCAACAGTTCAATTTTCTTTCCCGTAATATCTTCGAGCTTTCTTACACTTGAAGCATATTTTAATGCAAGGCTTTCATAAAAAACTCTTGCCACATCACCCATGGACTCCGGAACCTCTTGGTTTATGTTCATGCAGAAATTTCTTATACAGCCCGGTATGTCAAAAATTTCTTTTTCAAAACTGAAATCCCCGATATCAATAAATGTGTTTTTATCCCTGGAATTAATTGCAGCTTCCATAATAATATCCAAAACTCTTTTTAATTATTGCCTTTTGCGGTATTTACTATTTTCTTTATTTTTTTACGCCGGTTGTGGAATCCCTTATTTCAAGCTTTGCTTTTAAATCTATATTGGAAACTGTTTCACCATTTATTATATTCAGGAGCAGCTGCA
>JAJFVM010000168.1 GCA_021371805.1 bacterium | reverse complement strand
GTAAAGACCAATTACTAATTCGGAATTTATATACGTCCAATAATTTAATTATATGTAGATAAATGGTAAAAATTCGTGTTAAAATCGAGAATTAAATGATATTTATTAATTGAGAATCAAATGATATTTATTATAATTATAATGGATTATATAATATTTGAATAAATAATAATTTTGGAATAAAACCTATTGGTTTGGGGCAACATGGGAGAAAATCTTACCGGAAGAAAAGATCACAGTATAATAATCGCTGCACTTATCTTTATACTGCTTGCGGCAGTCTTTGCAGTTATCGTTTTTAAACAAATCAACCTTGGAAAGTTTACTCTACCTTTTTATCTTCTAGTAATGGGGATGTTTTTCTTTGCTACAGCTATGGAATCCGACAGTAAGCTCGGAGAATGGCTTGCTTCTTTAAGCTGGACTCTTAACATGCTCAGCTTCATTCTCTTTTATCAGTACCTAACAGGAAACCTGCAAAGCTGGATCTACATGTGGCCGCTCGTTTTTCCCTCCGGAATTGGACTGGGACAGGTCTGCTATGGAGCGGTTAAAGCCAAAAAAGAGCCTATTGAGCGTGGGAAAGTGCTCATTAAGATGGGTTTTGGATTCTTTATCCTGATTTTTGTAATCTTCAAGCTTTTTTTCCAGTAAGATCCGATTTGGAGGCTCAATACTTTAATCTGGCCTATTTAAGGCTATATGCCCTTAAAAACCTTTAAGAAATATAGTTTTTAGCCCCCTCTTGACTTCTTCATTCAGAGAAGGCTTGTAATTCCTTTCTTTCTGTAATGCCGTAACTTACAGTTATCCCCAGTAAAAGTACAGCTAAAGAACAGTATTTTTGGACAGAGCCCCTTGTAAGTATTTGCCTGCAATATCTCATCTCAAAAAGTTTAATATATCGGATAACAATTTTCATTTGATAACAATTTTTATTCGAAATGTTCGTTTAGTGGTATAAGTGGAGTTTTCGTAATACACAGCTAGAGAAGGATTATAAGTACTCTTCAACAAGATTTGCGGTTTTTAGGAAGGTTAATTGGATTTTAACCTGAAATGAAATAGTAATTTCTTTGGAGAAACCAATACCTTAGTTAATTGTCTGAAAAAAGGAGGAATAAGTTCCAGTTTGGTAGTGAATTTAAGAGGACCCTATTACTCTTATTCAGTTAAAAGCTCCGAGTAAGGCATCGATTCTTATGTTGCTCTTTAAAATTCGGAGACAAAATGAGCTAGAACAAAAACCTCCAAGCAAACATACTATGAGTATGTCCTCCACGACTCCGCTCCTCGCTTCTATCAGGATATGAGGGTACCTAAAAGGAACGATATCAAAGGAAAAGGGAAAAGATATGATGGAGATAGGGATGTGACCGGAAATGAGAAGGGAATGAAAAAACGGCTTGAAAGGGCAGGAAAAGTAAGATGGGAAAAAATATCGATTGGGAAAATGAAAGGAAAAATGAGCGTAACAAAGCCTGCATGGACTTCTGTTTTTCTCCTGGGAATCCTGTTGCTGGCTGCAGTGATGGCTGAAAGCGGATGTACTGAATATGAGTGCGAACGTGGCTCAGGAAACGTGGAAACTATAACCCGCAGCATTG
>JAJFVM010000161.1 GCA_021371805.1 bacterium | reverse complement strand
CATCATAGTCTTAGCGGATAGTATGTCAAGTCTTGCAGAAGAAGCACCGATTGCTTACAAGGATGTAAGAAATATTGTAGACATTGCGGAAAAAGCGGGGCTTTCTAAAAAAGTTGCAAAATTAGTCCCGCTTGGAGTAATCAAAGGATAATAAAGATAATGTAGAAAGTTGTGTAATTGATTTTAATTTAAATAATGTCAATTAAGATTCTTAATGACCTTCGGTTAATGCTTTAATAAATATTCCTGTATAGCAAAGTAAAACTTTCTTCAAATAATCAAATTCGAGTATCCGAATTTATACTATTGGTATTGTATATCCAAAGGTATAAGCAACAATAAAATAGTAAATTTAAGAACTGTTTATTATTTTTTTATTTATAACTAATAAGCATTTATTTATGTATTTATTTTAAATCAAATTTTTATTTATATAAATCACTCAGCTGTTTTTTGAGACTGCCTTGAATATCGGTTTATATTTTTAACTTCGAAATTATAGAAAATTAATATTGAATCGATAAAACTTTTAATTTTATAAATGTTAGCTGAAATTTTTAAAATATTTTGTTAAAATAGTATAATTCATGAAAAATATTAATTTTTATGACAAAATTTGAATAATTTAATAAAATAATGCTATAATTTAATAAATTTTAAATTTTATTAATAAAAAAGGATAAAATTAAAATATTTTTAAAAAAATCTTAGTAATTTTATTTTTTTAAAAGCATTTAAAGAAAAAATTATTAAAATCTAAGATATCCGGGGTGAAAAATGAGAGGAATAAATATACTTACAGAATTTTCTCAAAGAGCAGGAGAAAAAATTGATGCTAAAAGTATCAAAATAGATGATACGTCACTTAGGGATGGAGAACAGACAGCAGGTGTTGTTTTCGCAAATGAAGAAAAAATACATATAGCAAAAATGCTGGATGATGTTGGAGTTCACCAGATAGAAGTAGGAATCCCGGCAATGGGCGGGGACGAAAAAGTAGCGATTAAAAAAATAGCTTCCATGGGGCTTAACTGCAGTTTGCTTGCATGGAACAGGGCAGTTATTTCCGACCTTGAAGATTCTGTTGAATGCGGTGTTGATTCAGTGGCTATTTCCATATCCTCATCAGATATTCATATTGAGCAAAAATTAAGAAAAACAAGAGAATGGGTTCTTGAAAGTGTCAGGAATGCTGTTGATTACGCGAAGAAATATAACTTATATGTTTCGGTAAATGCCGAAGATGCATCAAGAACTGATATGGAGTTCCTGCTTCAGTTTGCCAGGAATGCAAGAGATGCGGGAGCAGACAGGCTAAGATATTGTGATACCCTTGGAATAATGGACCCGTTTGAAACGTTTATGAGAATTAAGACTGTCAGGGACATAATAGGAATAGACGTTGAGATGCATATGCATAATGATTTTGGTATGGCTATTGCAAATTCAATTGCAGGCATTAAGGCAGGCGCTAAGTATGTAAACACGACCATAAACGGACTTGGGGAAAGAGCAGGAAACGCTGCATTCGAAGAACTTGTAATGGCTTTAAAATATATTGAAGGCATTGATCTGGGATTTAATACTAAAAAATTCAGGGGGCTTTCCGAGTATGCGGCAATAGCCTCGGATAGAAGTATTCCGGCATGGAAACCGATAGTAGGTGCAAACATATTTGTATTTGAAACTGAGAACAGGGTAAAACTTTATACTGCAAATCATAGGAATTATGAGCTTTATGATCCTGAAGATGTAGGACTTGATACAAAGATAATTATAGGTAAATATTCAGGAATGTTTTCCTTAAGCACAAGACTTAAAACTTTAGGATATAATTTTGAGGAAAAACAGATTGCTGAACTGGTTGACATAATAAGAAACAAGGCAATTTCACTTAAAAGATCTTTATTTGACAGTGAAATAATCGAGACTTGTAAATCATACAGTAAGAATAGTTAAATCCGGATAGCAAACGGACTTAAGTATGGCTTTTATCCTGTTGTTTTAAACTTTTAACAGTTTTGATTTAAATATAAAGGAGTAATGATGTGTGCTGATAATTTAAATAAAAATATTAATATTATTGATTCGACATTAAGAAGCGGTGAGCAGACCGCGGGTGTTGTATTTTCAAAAAATGAGAAGATAAGAATTGCTAAAATTCTTGATGAAATTGGTGTACCTGAACTTGAAGTTGGCGTTCCTTCAATCGCTGAATCAGAAAGGGAAACTATCAGGGAAATACTTAAGTTAAATTTAAACTGCAAAATTTTCGGCTATTGTGAGGCAGATCCAAATGAGATAGGTTATGTTGCCGACTGTGGTTTAAAAAATACGGTTATCACTGTCTTTACCTCTGAGGGTCATATCAGGGAAAAGTATGACAGAAATAAGAACGTTTTAATTTCAAAACTTAAGGATACAATCAGGGAAATTAAAAACAACAATATGAATTTCATTATAAGCGCCGAAGACGGCACCAGAGCTGACCTTGAACTGATTCTGCAGATAATCCGTATTGCTGAAAATAAAGGTGCCCTAAGAGTTCGAATCTGTGACAGTGTCGGAGCATTTGATCCGTTCAAAACATTCTTAAGAATCAATACAATTTTGAGCACCATTGATTTTCCGCTGGAAGTGCATACTAAAAATAATTTCGGGATGGCTACCGCAAACGGGCTTGCTGCAATCAGAGCGGGGGCTTCCAGTATAATGACAGCAGTAAACGGTCTAGCGGAAGGAACAGGAAATGCCGCACTTGAAGAAATAGTTATGGCTTTAAAATATCTTGAGAATATTGATCTTGGTATAAAGACTGAAAGATTCAGGGAACTTTCCGAATATGTGGCAAAAGCTTCTGCAAGAGCTATCCCGATCTGGAAGGCAATTGTTGGTACCAATGTTTTTGCTCATGAATCAGGGATTCATGCAGACGGAGTTTTGAAGAATCCCAAGAATTATGAAGCTTTTGAACCGTCTGAAGTAGGTCTTACAAGGCAGCTTGTTGTGGGCAAACATTCAGGTTCCCATACTATTCTTCATAAATTTAAAGAATTTGGAATTGATCTCACCGATAGCGAAGCCAATGAAATTCTTGTACTTACCAGGGCTATGTCGGTAGATTTAAAAAGACCATTATTTGATAAGGAATTAATGTATATCTACAGGGACTACAAGGAAAGCAAAAATTTTGATAAGGAAAAAATGGAAGCACCTGATTAATTTTTATCGATAAAATTTTATTTTAATTTTTTTTAAGGAGGATTTTTTGGGTAAGACAATTTCGGAAAAAATAATAAGCAGTCATGCCGGAAGGGATGTTTCTGCTGGAGATATTGCAGTAGTTGATGTAGATGTAGTGATGGCACAGGATGGAACAGGCCCTCTGGCCGTAAGCCAGCTTAAAAAAATGGGGTTTGAAAAAGTAAAAAATCCTGCAAAGTCCATTTTTTTTATTGACCATGCTGCGCCGAGTCCCAGGAAAGAACTTTCAAACTCGCATACGGTATTAAGACAGTATGCAGAAAATGCCGGTATGGTTTTAAGTGAAGTCGGTGACGGAGTATGCCATCAGATACTTGTTGAAAATTTTGCATCACCAGGAGATATTGTGATAGGAGCGGATTCGCACACATGCACGCCGGGTGCTCTGGGGGCTTTTGCAACCGGAATGGGTTCAACTGATATTGCGGTCGGATTTGCACTTGCAAAAACCTGGCTGATGGTGCCTCAAACAATAAAAATTAATTTCAACAACGCTCCTTCAAAAGGCGTTTATTCAAAGGACTTAATAATTTATCTGATTGGAAAGATAACTGCCGAAGGCGCAACTTACAAGGCTCTTGAATTTAACGGAAGTTTTGCAAAGAATATGACAATAGATGACAGGTTCACTATTTCAAATATGGCTGTAGAAGCAGGCGCTAAGGCGGGAATTTTTGAAAGTGATGAAATTACGAAAAGATTTTTAACTTTACAAGGAAGAGCAGGCGATTTTAAGGAAATTGCTGCGGATAAGGATGCAATATACGAACAGATAATAGACATTGATTGTTCCGGACTTGAACCGATGATTTCAATGCCGCATACCGTTGATAATGTCTGCCCGGTAAGCAAAATTGAAAAAGTAAAAATTGACCAGGTTTTAATAGGCACCTGCACCAATGGAAGACTTGTTGATCTCAGAATAGCTGCTGAAATCCTGAAAGGTAAAAAAGTAAATAAAAATATAAGGCTTATTGTAGTTCCTGCTTCAAGGAAAGTTTATCTTGAAGCTCTTAAAGAAGGAGTTATTGAGTCGCTTATAGAAAGCGGGGCTGCTGTGCAGTCGCCTGGATGCGGTCCATGCGTTGGTGTCCACCAGGGAATTTTAGGCGACGGGGAAGTCTGTCTGTCAACCCAGAACAGGAATTTTAAAGGCAGGATGGGAAATCCCGATTCATTTATATATCTTTCTTCTCCGGCAACCGCAGCTTACAGTGCTTTAAAAGGATATATAGCTGATGCAAGAGAAATCCTTTAATGATTTTTTGATTCACATCAATGATTTTATAAATAAAAAGATTTTT
>JAJFVM010000163.1 GCA_021371805.1 bacterium | reverse complement strand
CATAATATTCCGAAACAACTCCGCATTTATTGCATTTATAGTCAACAAACTTCAATTCTTTCCGCTCCTCTTAATAAAACATTTTAAAAAATTAATTTTATAACATATAACATCTTCGGTTGTTTTACAATATCAATAGAAAATTGGCAGGTATTGATTAAAATAAAATCTTTATCAGGCTCTTCGCACAAAACACCTCGGCTATCAAAGAATGTCCGACATAAAAAACCATATGAATTTAAGATCATCTTTCTATCCCATCTCTTGCCATTACGCCTTTAGTATAATAGTGTTTAATCTCTTTCATTTCAGTCACAAGGTCTGCAATCTCTATTATTGCAGGTGTAACTTTTCTTCCCGTGAGAATAAGTTCGACTTTTTCTGGTTTAATATTAATAAACTCTATCACGTCCTCGGTTTTAAACAGATCAAAATGCAGTGCCACATTAATTTCATCGAGTATAACAACATCATAACTGCCTGAAGTTAATATCTGTCTTATTTCCCTTAGACCGTTTTCAGCCATCTCAATATCTTTTTTGTCAGGTTTTTTTATAATGAAACAGCCATCACCATATTGCTTTATCGTTACATTATCTTCAAATCTTTCCAGAGCTTTAATCTCGTTGTATTTTTTGCCTTTTATAAACTGGGCGATAAAAACTTTTAAACCATATCCTGCTGCCCTGAGTGTTAGGCCAAGAGCAGCAAGAAACAACCTTTATATAATTTAAGCCTGTTGTTCCACTTTTAAAAAATTATATATTTTTTTATTTTCTTTCTGCAATCTAAATAAACCTATTGTTTTATTCCTTTTATAATTTGTATCAATAGTTATGGAGATGAAAATGGCTGTGTTTGCTCCCCACATGCTTATGGTAATATTCGTCAACAAGATTAACCCTTTTTAACAGATCAATGTCTTCCAGTATCTTATCCATTTCCATATCAGCAGCAATACAATGGTCTTCATCAAATAATATGCCTCTATCAGAAATCTCCTGTAAAAATTCAAGGTTATGTGTCGATGTGATTAATGTTTTTCCGCCCTTATTAAAATTAATAAGGAATTCTACAAGCCATCGCTGCGTCCTTGGATCAAGACCATTCAAGGGTTCGTCAAGTACAAGCACTTCCGGATTAAGAGACAGTACGCAGGCAATTGCAACTTTGCGCTTTTCTCCTTCGCTTAAATGGTAAGGCTGCCTGTTTTTCAAAGCTTCTATATTTAACAGGTTCAGGCAGTCTTTTACTCTCTTCTCTACCTCGCTTTCTATAAAACCCATCTGCCTTGGACCGAATGCAATTTCATCATATACTTCAGGACAAAAAAGTTGTGTCTGGGAATTCTGGAAAACAAAACCTATTTTCTGGTGGAAGAGTTTCGAAAACCTGTTGTCATGCAGCTTTTTTTTCGTTATCTCCTCACCGCCGAATCTGTAAGAACCGCTGTCCGGTGTAATAATGCCATTTACGAGCTTTAAAAGTGTCGATTTGCCACTTCCATTTGGCCCCATCAAGGTAACCGATTCTCCTTTTGAAATATTAAGGCTGATATTATTTAGAGCCGGTATATCGGTATAAGAATAGGAGACATTTGTTAATTCAATCATTTTCTCAAATACCTTCCGAAATATATGAAACATAATATTATGAGCACATTTGCAATTATATATAGGGCATCGGCAAAAGAGAACTTGAATTTCCTGTATATACGGTACTCTCCGGTGAAACCTCTGCACTCCATGGCAGCGTAAGTATCTTCCGCCATTTCCTTGGACTTGATGAACATAGTTCCCGCAATACCTGCAAGAGAAGTGTGTTTGCTTTTATTTTTTCCAACAGACCTCAGCCTCAATGCATACAGCATATCAAGCGAAAACTCGCCAAGCATCGTAATATACATGATGGTAATATCAAGTACAAGTATAAAAATATCAGGTATAAAAAATGTTTTGAGTGCACCAGTTATGGAATTCCACCTTGTGGATCGTGAAAGAATATTTACAGCAGTCACTGAAGCAAAAACCTTGGGAGTAATCATTGCTATACTGTAGAAATTGCCATATAGGGCTGTCGGCAGAAGAATTATAAAAGTAAAAATAGCTACTCCAAAACTTGTTTTGAGTATCACCACAATATCCTCAGATTTGAGAAAGCATAACATAAAAAGCAGATAAACATTTGCAGTGATAACAAATACAAGGCCCCTTGAAACAGAAAGCAGCACAACAAATAAAATGGTAAAAATGACTGAAAAAGCAGCATTAATACCAAATAAATCAGTTTTATGCCCGCTCTGCCTGCGAATATGCGATAAGACGCTTAATAATGACGTTATGCTTTTATTGACAAAAGTATCCCTGTCCAATTGAGGAACATAATTCTCATTTTTAAGCAGCCACTCAGGTATATCTTTTTCTGTCATTAAACTTTTTAACTCTGTAACTTTTCACGCTTGGATTTTTTAAAAGTGCTTACAATTTTAAATATAATTATAAGGATTGCAACCCCGGCAAGTGCCGAAAGGATATATCCGACAATATCAGGTACACCTTTTATCGCATAATCCGGAAACAATGCATTAAAGTTAAAACCGTTCTTCATTCCCTCAGGTATAAATCCAAGCGATTTACCACTTATAACCACATCTTTTATTTCGTCTAATCCCCATTCACCCCAGGCTGTTCCTGTTGCAAGCAAGCCAAGAGGTGACAGACAGATAAGTGCAACAATTATGGCATAAACTGGTTTGATTTTCTGTTTGGCACCTTCATATATCATACCCGGAGAAACCTTTTTAATAAAAGCGTATATGGCAACGGTAAAAATTACTTCCGCAACACCTGCAATGGCAAGGTGCGATATCATCATTGCCGGAACTGAAACCGATAGAGGATAAGGAGAGTAAAGAGGCAGCCCGGCTGCATTCTTAAAAAGCAGTGGTTGAATACCAAATTCTATGGCTGCACATAAGGCTGCCATATTAATACCGATATAAGAGCCTGCTATGATTCCAATGTACTCACCTTTTCCGGCACTAACTCTTTCTTTTATAAATTTATAAATAAAATATCCGGCAAATGGTGCAACAAACGCCATATTAAAACAGTTAGCACCAAATGCCAGTATTCCTCCGTCACCAAACAGAAGCGCCTGTATCAAAAGCGCTATGGTTATAGATATAGCGGCCGGCCATGGGCCCAGAAGAACCGCAAGCAGTGTTGCTCCGATGGCATGAGCAGTAGTTCCTCCTGGTATCGGGACATTAAACATCATCAGTAAAAATGAGAAAGCTGCGCCAATTCCTAGAAGAGGTATTTTTTCTTTCGGTATGTCTTTCTTTACTTTTCTGACTGCCATATTCCATACGGGAACCATTGCTGCTCCCATCACTGCACAAGTTGAGGGGCTTAAATAATTATCCGGAATATGCATTTATTATCCCTTTATGGTGTTATTATTTTTAAAAATGTAACACTTTTAAAAATAATGTCAATTAAAAAATAATTAAACCCAGGAGTTATAAGAAGTTATTTGTAGATAATTATACTTTGGTTGTTTAAGAGATAATTGCTTATTTATATTTCTTCAGCTAATGTGGACTTGGAAAGAGAGATGTGTTTTATACCTTTTACAGATTTTAATTTTAATTCCAGCTGATAAATTTCACTGATTTTACCCTTAACTGCTATTAACTCAAGGCATATGTTGTGGTTTAGATGAATATGTTGAGTCGAGATAATAATTTTATTGTAATCATGCTGAATATCTATCAAATTCTCTGTAAGCTCTCTTTTATGATGGTCATATACCAAAACTATTGCACCTGCAGCTTCTTCCTCTGTTTGAAGCCATTTTTCCTCAACAAATTCTTTTCTAATCAAATCTCTCAATGCTTCTGAACGATTAGGATAATTTTTGGATTTAATATAATCATCGAATTTTTCAAGCAGTGATTTCTCAATCGAAACGCCGAATCTTTTAATATTATTCATGTAAGATTAATATAATTTTAATAAATTGATTAGTATTATTGCATATTTTTTTTTATTATTCATTAACTTACAACTTATTGTTAAAATGTATTAAAGTGGTACCCCAAGGTGTAAAATTTCGAAACTTCTTTTAAAGGGTTTAATTGAACTTAGAGAATATTTTAATTTACATATTACTGAAAAAGGTATAACTTTCTGCCTGATAATCTCCATAAGATGTTTAAACAATATTCATTACTGATTTTGTTAATTTATGCTGTGGTTTTAAAAAAACAATTCCGGCTACTTGATTTTTTTTAAATACACTATTAAAATTTCATTAAGTTTGGAAAATGCTTATTTGAAAATATATATAAAAGATTGTTTGATACGATTCGTAAAAGGGAATCCAGTGAAAAGCTGGAGCGGTACCGCCACTGTAATTGGGTGTGTGCTCTTCAAAATGCCACTTGCTTTTAAATAAGCGGGGAAGGCGAAGAGTAAAGTCCCATAAGTCAGGAAACCTTAAAAACCAAACAGTTACTGCTCTTCGGATTAAAGAGTGTAATTTTTTTATTTAAAAAGATTAATTTAACCCGGAGGCTGACAGCTTTCCGGGTTTTTGTTTTTTACCGGAATATGTATCTGGGTATTGAAATTATTAAACATCACCTGGCAGATATTTTTTGCAACTTAAAAGATATGAATTTTTACCGTAACTTAAAATAGCATAAAATTCAGGAGTTATAAAACTGAAAAATTTATAAAAAATTCACATTAATCAACACAGGTGATTAATTTAAGCCAATATCATAGCTTTTTATTTAAAACAGAAAAAAGTAAAAATATCAATAATCAAGACAATAAAACAAAGGAGAGAAATTGCCAAAAGAGAAATTAAAAACAAAATTTACTTCAATAACTGTTATGATTTTAATAACGGCATTGATTTTATTAATTTTTACATTCGCAGGATGTAAAAAAAGCACTTCTGATAGTGCATCCGGCACTTCCGAAAGCAGCACCACTATTGCTCAAGTATCTGAAAGTTCATCTGAAGCAAATCAGAATGCTTCTTCAGAAACCACAAATGAAGTACAGATTCAAGGTCCGATAGAAGTAACTGATGGCATGGGTAATAAGATTACCCTGGAAAAACCTGCTCAGAAAATAATAGTCTTTTCACCATCCATACTTGAAATATTTGCAGGATTAGATGCAATGGACAAAGTTGCAGAGGTTGACAACTGGAGTGTCCAGAATAATGAGCCGCTGGCCAGAGGATATGGCGGAGCAGGAGATGCAAATGGCATTAATTTTGAAACCGTTACAAAAATAAATCCCGATCTTATAATAGTGGTTGGATCAGCTTATGCCTCAAATACTGAAAATGAGTTCGGCAAGCTTAAAGATTTGGGATATAAAGTTTATATGACCAATTCAATAAGCCTTGAAATAACCTATACTGAAATAGAAAATATAGGTAAGATTATTGGAAAAGCCGAAGAAGGAAAAGTCATGAGCGAAAACTTAAAAAAGCAGGTTGAAGATATTTACAGTAAGGTCAAAGATCTTCCTGAAGATAAAAATCCAAAAGTTTTTTACATGGTATGGAATGATCCGATAATGAGCGCAGGCAAGAACACTTTTGTAAACGAGCTTATAGAAAAGGCCGGAGGTATAAATATTGTAGCAAAAGACGGATTGACAGACTGGCCGGAATACAGTCTGGAAAAACTTATTTCCAACAATCCTGATGTTATAATTGCTCCAATTTCACTCGCAGCAAATCCTGATATCCTATTAAAAGATGCTAAATTTTCCACAATCAATGCTGTTGTTAATAAAAAAGTATTTTCTATACCGGATAACCCTATTTCCAGACCGAACCAGAATGTTATAAAAGGACTTATGATGATGTCTATGGCTATTCATCCTGAAATATTCGGCGAGTTTAAATTAGTTGAATAAATTTATTCTTAAGATAATGTAATTAATAAATCATATTAATTTTTTTTTGATGGCTGTATAACTCGCTCTAATAATTCGAGAGAATTATTAGAGCGTATTTAATATTTCAACCAGATATTTTAAAAATTGCCGGTTCTGCCAAGCTTTCCTATGAAATTCACAAACGAAGGAATTCCGACCGTTGAAAAAAAATATGGTCATCGTAATTGCAAAACAATAAAAAAATCAAAGAAGCTAAATTGAATATGGGTTATGAACCCTGAGCCATTTTCTCAAGCTTGAAACATTATCATCAGTATTTGTATCACCGTTTTCACTGATGCCTATGTTTGTTTTAAATATAGACAGGGAGTTGTCTCCGAAAGTTGTAACAAATACATATTTGCCGCTTACAAATAATCCTCTTGGTTTTCCAAGAAAATTAGGGCTACCCATCCCCTGCAGAGAAGAG